>JANYAP010000034.1 GCA_025361285.1 Bacteroidales bacterium
GAAGTAGTTTCGGCGGCGGTGGCGGCGGTGGCTACAAAGGTGGTGCTGGCGGCGGCGGCGGCTACAAAGGTGGTGCTGGAGGTGGCGGTGGCTACAAAGGCGGTGCTGGCGGTGGCGGTGGCTACAAAGGCGGTGCTGGCGGTGGCGGTGGCTACAACAAAAGTGGCGGCAGTAGCGGAAGCTCCAGAAGATCTGAATATTAAAACCCAGAATAGAGGTTGTTAAATTTACCGCCTCTATTGCTATTTAACATATAAAAATGTATTGTATTTATATACAATACATTTTTTTTTTGCTTAAAATTAAACCCATGCTTATAACTCTACAAGCTCAAACGGCACATCAACAAGGCTCTTATAGTCCTTCCCCGATTCTGTCATATCTTCGTCGTGGTTATGGTAAAACCAAATAATTTTAACCTCCGACTTTCCGTATAAATGAATACTTTCCAGCAATTTAAATATTACCAGCACAAGTTTACTTGTGCTGGTATTGAAATAATCGAGCTGCACGGTTAATAGTATTTTAGGAGGTGGAGATTTTTTTAGTTCTTTCAACCAATCCAGTATTGGGCCGAAAAACTTCATTGGGTCTTCGGGATAAGACTTGCCTTCAATTTTTAGTTCGCCCGTTATCTTAAAATCAACTAATGGAGTTTGATCGTCTGAAGCGATAGAAATTAACAAATTATTCATAATAATATACTTAATTAGTTTGATGCTTTTTGACAAACTTCGATTGTAGTTATAAATTTAACGTTTTTTTACGTTTTATTATAGAAAAATATATTTTTTTTAGTTTTTTATTTAAAATGAAAAAGTTCAAAAAAATTTACGTCGAAATTACAAATATTTGCAACCTAAATTGTAGTTTTTGCTCTGACAGCGGGCGCAGACCCGCGTTTATTGATGCCGAGGCGTTTTCGACTATTCTCGATCAAATAAAACCGTACACGCAATATATATACCTACATGTTAAAGGCGAGCCACTTCTTCATCCCGATTTTGGCAAATTGCTTGATATTAGCTACAATAAAGGTTTCAAAGTAAACATAACTACAAACGGAACACTTCTAAAAAAATTAACTCCCTCATTATTTAATAGTAAGGCAGTTAGGCAAATTAATATTTCGTTGCATAGTTTTTCCGAACAATCTAATAATAAAACTAAAAGCGATTATTTAAAAAATATAGCATTGTTTGTAAAGGAAGCTCTGGCAAAGTCGAACATATATATATCGCTAAGGTTATGGAATTTACAAGCGGATGGCAATAATCAAGAAAATGATAACGAGTTTATTATTAATACTATACAAGACGAGCTCGATATTCAGTTTCCTAGTTTAGAAATAGCCAGAAATGGGGAAAGCATAAAAATTGCCGATAATCTTTTTCTACATTTCGAATATGAGTTTACGTGGCCAAACATTAAAGCTTCAATAAGTAATGTAAAGGGTTTCTGCCTAGGTTTGCGTAACCAAATTGCTATTTTAACTGATGGTACAGTTGTTCCGTGTTGCCTTGATAGTGAAGGAGTTATTGATTTGGGCAATATTCATAAAGTACCGTTTAGCAAAATTCTTATATCGAAAAGATATACAGCCATTTATAATGGTTTCTCGGCCAATGTTGCTGTTGAAGATTTATGCCAAAAATGTTGTTTCAAAGAGCGATTTTAAATTAGATTAGGTAAATTTGTGTTTTATCAACACTTCGGCGCATTTTTGCAACTTGTTAATTACTAACAAGTTGAAATACGTAGAAATTGAATAATTAGAAATTAACCGAACTATTGTTTTATTAAAAGATGTAGTTTTGAAAGTAACTTTTTTAGGCACGGGTACTTCACAAGGTATTCCTGTAATTGCCTGTAATTGTGGTGTTTGTAGTTCGTTAGATTATCACGACAAGCGTTTACGAACCTCGGTTTTAATTGAAGTTGATGACAAAACTTTTGTTATCGATTCCGGACCCGATTTTCGCCAGCAGATGCTTCGTGCCAACGTTTCGGCGCTCGATGCCATAATATTTACGCACGAACATAAGGATCATATTGCAGGCCTCGATGATATTCGCGCGTTTAATTACGTGCTACAAAAGCCTATTGATATTTTTGCCGAAGAAAGAGTGCATTGGGCCTTAAAACAGGAATTTGCTTATATTTTTGCCGAACAAAAATACCCAGGTGTTCCACAGGTTAATATGCACTTAATTGATAACGAAGCTTTTGAAATAAGTGGCGTTTCAATTATTCCAATTCGTGCCATGCACATGCGCTTACCTGTTTTGGGCTTTCGAATTGGCGATTTTACATATATTACCGATGCAAATTATATATCGAACGAAGAAAAACAAAAGATTATAGGTTCCAAATATTTGGTTATTAACGGTTTACGTAAGCAAAAGCATATTTCGCATTATACATTAAATGAGGCGGTTAGCTTAATAGAAGAAATTAAACCGGAATTTGGATATATTACTCATATAAGTCACCAGATGGGTTGCCACGAGGAGGTTAATGCGGAACTGCCACCAAATATTAAACTTGCATTTGATGGATTGACTATAGTTTTGTAGTAGCTCATCTCATTAAAATTAAAACTACCTATATTTTAGTTAAACCAATAATGAACAAACGCAATTACCTGTTAATCAATTACATATTTATCGTAACAATTTTTGCAATTTTTATATATTCTGGTTTGTATGGCGATGGGCAAAACAATAATCCAGTTAATTGTATTCACGAGGAATTATTGGGAGCTAAATGCCCTACTTGTGGGTTATCACGTGGGTTTTCGGCTATTGTAAGGTTCCATTTTACCGAGGCTGTTGAATTTCAGCGAAATAGCATACCAATATTTTTATTCTTCGCTATTGAGCTGTTTATGAGATTGTTGTCGATAGCATTAGTGTGCAAATCGAAAGTTTCATTGAAAACAATTACTAATATCGACATAACGCTTTCGTTACTTTTGTTTATTGTTACGTTCCATAATTTAATATTTCAGTCTATCTATATCTTTTACAAGATGTTGCTAACAGGCAATATGGGATAAATGTAACTTTTTTAATAAAACTGAAGCCCAAGTATAGTTATATCGTCGAAAATTGATGCGTTACCAGCCAGAATTTGCTGCTTTTCAATAATTTCCTGAATATTGTCTTCAATTGAGTGAGGGTTGCATAATTGATCTTCCAAAAATGTGGTGGCAAGGTTTACTTGGTCCTCCTCCAAAATTTCAACTAAGCCGTCGGTATAGCAAAGCAACTTGGTATCGCCTGTAATTGAGCATATTCCTTTCACTATAAATGGAATTGTATCGAGCATTCCAAGCCCCACGCATCCACTTTTAAGTAAGGTTAATTTTTTATCGGCTATTTCGTAAAGTAGCGGAGGGTTGTGCCCTGCATTTACATATTCCAATTCGTGCGATTTGGTATTGTAGCGTCCAAGAAACATAGTGATGAACTTTTCGCCGTTGGCATTGGACAAAACTCTTTCGTTTAATCGTTCCATTAATACATGCAATGGAATTTCCTTGGTAAACAAGGCTCTCAGCGTAGCTTGAAAATTCGACATCAATAATGCTGCCGACATACCTTTTCCCGAAACGTCGGCAATGCAAAAGCCAAATTCGTTATCGCCCATTTGTATATAATCGTAATAATCGCCACCAACCTCGTAATGTGGTTGATAAAACGATGTTACTAAAAGTTTATCGTTTTTGGGCAACATGCTCTTTTTAGGAATAAGCATGTTTTGCATTTTCGAGGCAAGTTCCATCTCCTTTTTAAGAGCCACCTGCTTTAAACTATCGCGAAAAAGCCTTATATTTTCGATAGCTACAACAATAATGTTGGTAATGGTTTGGATAAAGTTTAGATGCTTTATTACGGGGCTAACGCCTTCCATTTCCTCATCGATATCGCCAATAAGCACAAATGCAATTGCGCTGTTATTATTATAAACAGGTATTGATATGTCGTAAGGTTTAAGTACAGGGTTTTCCGAATTGGAAATAAACCTAATATCGGTAAATCCCATTAAATCGCGTTCAACGTTTATAAGTTTGTACGATTCCTCGGAAATTGGTGTATTGAGGATACATTCCCAAGCACTTTCGAGTTTAAAAATAACAATTTTGCCAATGTTTAGGTTCTCTTGAAGAATTTCCTGATACTTTATAAGCAGGTCGCAAACCGACAAATTTGAGTTTATTGCCTGCGTAATCTCCAACAAGGCATTTAGCTTGAAATTAAATACTTGCAGTCGCTTTAATGATGCTTTTTCGGACATGAAAAAAGGGTTAAACAGGCTTTTTGCGCCAAATTTAACCCTAAAGTTATTAATTATTTTTAACTATTAGTCTTTTGCTCGTTCGTAATATGAAGAATCGCGAGTATCGACACGAATTTTTTCGCCTTCGTTAATAAACAATGGTACCTGAATAATTGCACCAGTTTCGAGGGTTGCAGGCTTTGTAACGTTCGATGAGGCCGTGTCGCCTTTCATGCCAGGTTCGGAGTAGCTTACCACTAAATCGATAATTGGAGGCAATTCGCAACTCATAGGTGTTTCGGTATCAACGTGATACATAACTTCTACATATTGCCCTTCTTTTAATAATTTAGGTGCATTAATTAAATCTTCGGTAATTGATATTTGCTCGAAATTTTCCTGATGCATAAAATTGTATCCAGCCTCGTCCTTATACAAAAACGTGTATGGACGGCGTTCCACGTTGGCTATATCTATTTTTACGCCCGAGTTGAAGGTATTTTCGATTACTTTGCCCGTGTTTAAGCTTTTTAACCTAGTTCTTACAAAAGCGGGACCTTTACCAGGCTTTACGTGCTGGAAATTAACTATTGTATAAATGTCGTTGTTGAACTCAATAAATAAACCGTTTTTAAAATCTGCTGTCGATGCCATTTGAATGTACTTTCTTTTAATTTTGGCAAAAGTAATTAAATCAAACCATTATCAAAAATAAAAATTTGTAAAGTATAATTAGCTTCTATTTAAGTATTTGAATAGGTACATATTAATAGTCTAGCTAGGGTGAGAAATTCAAATAAATATTTGCCTTTTTACGGTTGTTTGCTATATTGCATACAATTTTAAACAACATTAAATATTGCACATGATACCACAAGACAAGTATTCGCAAGGAACGCATTCGTATTTAACATTACGTAAGGCTGTAGGATGGATAGGTTTATTGTTGCCTTTCGTTTTAATGTTTGGTGTTTTTGTTATTTTTAAAGACAATATGGTGCAAAAATCGATTAGCTATTATTACCATACTGGCATGGGCGATGTTTTTGTAGGCTCTATTTGTGCTATAGCATTGTTTTTGTTTTTTTATACCGGATACGATAAATGGGACAATTGGGCGGGAAATGTTGCTGGCTTTTTTGCAGTTGCGCTAGCTTGGTTTCCTACTACCGAGTTTGGACCAACCGATGTAATTGGCATAATTCATTTGGCATGTGCTACTGGTTTCTTTATTACACTTGCTGTATTTTCGTTATTTTTATTTACCAAACAAGCCCCAAACCCTACTCCACAGAAGGTTACCCGAAATAATATTTATATAGCTTGCGGATTGATAATGATAGTTTGCTTAATATCAATTGCTATTTACCTATTTGTTTTCGATAGCGAAGGCAGCAATTTGTGCTTTGTTTTCTGTGCCGAAACGGTGGCTCTTATTGCTTTTGGTGTGTCGTGGCTTACAAAAGGCGGTACTTTGTGTGCCGATAAGTAAGGTGGTCGAATTGCTGTGGTGGTGTTATAATCACAGCGTAGATTGAAACAGAATATACGAGTTCGCCATTCCAACAATTGTTAAAGTGAAAGTTATGCCTGTTATGTTCGAGTTATTATATTACAAATGCTAAAGCTTTAATTGTAAACGAATTAAAAACCATTGGTAAAAGCCAATGGCTATTTAGTGTCTATCCGTAATGTCGGATTAGCAACGAGCTTTAGCTCGTTGAAAAATAAAACAAACAAATACGGCTTTAGCCCGATGAGCAATGTAAAGAATTGCTAAAACGAATTGATGTAAAAATACCTACTTTTTTACCCGACAAAAAAGTAGATGTGGTCACCTACAAAAAACTAACAACCACGTGTAAGTAATTTTATACCAATTTGTTACAAGGATAAATACAGGGTTTTAAATATGAAGTTCCGTTCTAAAAAAAAAAGCAATAAAAGTAGAAGTTTAATGCGTGAATTTATTCGAAAAACCAAAAGATTTCTGTATTGTTAAAAAATCAAAAATTATGAAGCACCAATGAAATAAATTGTATATTAGCGCCTAATTTTTAAATTTCTAAAATAGTAAAATATTAAAACATTAAACGTATGATAATGAAGAGTAAAGTTGTATTTGTAGTGTTGCTCGCAATGGTAATGGTATTGCCTACCATGGCTCAAAAGAAAAAAGAAGCCAAGCCTTTAAAGCTCGCAACTATTCAAGATTCGGTTAGCTATTGTCTTGGTATATTAATCGGTAAAAATTTACTTCAAACTGGCGCCGAAAAAATCAGCGGAAGTCTTTTAGCTGTTGGTATCGACGAAGTACTTGCTAAAAAAAGCCCTTCTATCGACGATGCAAAAGCTAATGAAATAGTTAGCAAGTATATGGCTGAACAACGTAAAGTTGTTGAAAGTAAAAAACTTAACGAAGGAAAAGCATTTTTCGATAAGAACAAAACCGAATCAGGTGTAATAACCACTGCTAGTGGCTTACAGTACAAAATTATTAAAGAAGGAAATGGCGAAAAACCATTAGCAGATAATAAGGTTACCGTACATTACCATGGTACTCTGTTAGATGGCAAAGTATTCGACAGTTCGGTAGACAGAGGACAACCTATTCAAATTAGTGTTGGTGGGGTTATTAAAGGTTGGCAAGAAGCATTGCAATTGATGCCTGTTGGATCTAAATGGAAATTATTTGTTCCTGCAAATTTAGGCTATGGCGACCAACAAGCTGGACCTATTGAGCCAAATTCGATTCTAATTTTCGAAGTTGAATTAATTTCTATCGATAAAGAAGTTGTTCAACCCGAATTGCAAATTAAACCCGAAGGTCCAACTCAAACCGAAGCACCAGTAAAATAGTAAATTCACTTAAATACTTAATAATTAATTAATTAAATTTTAGTTTTATGAAAAGAGCATTCAGTTTTTTAATTGCAGGTTTATTTTTACTTGCATCGTGCAACAAGACTAATTTACATGTAAAGTTGAAAAACGACGTAGATAGTATAAGTTACCTAATTGGTTTAACCGTTGGTAAAAACATGAAACAGTCTGAATTAGAGAAAGTTAACCCCGAAGCATTTGCAAGAGCTATAAGCGAAGTTTATGGTAAGGATTCGTTAAAGATTACCGACGAAGAGATACAGAGGAAATTGCAAATGTATTTTATGAACATCCAGAAAAAAGCTGGCGAAAAAAATAGCAAAGAAAACGCCGATTTTTTCGCGAAAAATAAAGCCGTTAGTGGGGTAATAACACTCCCTAGTGGTTTGCAGTATCAGGTTGTTAAAGAGGGCACAGGCGCTATTCCCGATTCGGCAAGTACCGTAAGTGTTACATATACAGGCAAATTGCTTAACGGCGAAACATTCGACTCGAACGTAGGTGGTTCACCAGCAAAATTTCCTGTAACTGGCGTTATTCCTGGCTGGACAGAAGCTTTATTGAAAATGAAGGTAGGTTCGCAATGGAAAGTGTTTATTCCATCGGAACTTGGTTATGGCGAAAGAGGCGGCCCACGTGGTAGCAAAATTAAACCTAACGCAGCCCTAATTTTCGATGTAGAATTACTTGGTATCGAAGCCAAAGCTCCAGAAGCCGTTGTTGCTAAAGGAAAGAAAAAGTAATTTTTTGCTTTGCAAAATACGAGAGCATGCCCCAAAAGGCATGCTTTTTTTGTTAAATGAAGCAGGACGAATAATAATGATTAACAAATTATCGATTGTGTTTAAACTAAATGGCATAATTGTTGGTAATCACCAACAAACATATTATATTTCGGCAAATGAGCAGTATGCCAATAATTTCTATTAGTGAGGTTAATAAATCGTATGATGTTGGTACCAATAAACTTCACGTTTTAAAGGGGTTAAGCCCATAGCCGTCAATCTAACTATACTTATATCTCTGATTGGTAAGTTAATATATTGAAAAAAGGTTATTCAAATAATGGAGAATAAACTTTGTAATATATAGGGGGGTATATGAACCTTCTTTAAAAAAATTAAATGG
>JANYAP010000188.1 GCA_025361285.1 Bacteroidales bacterium
GCGCGCATGCCCTAAATGCGAATCGCTGTAAACGGTTGGGCCACAAACATACATGCCCACAAACGGTGCATGAAGTGGTTCGAAAAGTTCCTTTTTGCGCGAAATAGTATTGTAAAGGTAAAGGCTGCGTTGCATTGTCATTAAATTGAAATTTTATGAAGTGCAAAAATAGTAAAATGAAGGGAATTTAGATTATTTGATTAGCAACGAGCTTTAGCTCGTTGAAAAATAAAACAAACAAATACGGCTTTAGCCTAAATATCAATATATTATTAGGGCTAAAGCCCATTTTCTATATTCATTTTCTCTGGCATAAATGCCAGAGCTATTAAAAAAAACCGACTTTGGCGTTGTAATGAAATAAGTCATGTGATTAAGTGTCATTCCGATGCAGGTTGAATTGCAGCAGTGGCACTGTCATCCCGATGTAGGTCGGAACCGAGTTTACGAGCTCGCCGAAGGCAATCTCAACGAACTAGCGATAATAATGCAATTACAATTCTTTATGGATTACCACCTTCGGTGAGGGCTTTGCTGTTCCTACCTGCGTCGGAAAAACAGCATAATTTTATGGATTGCATTTGTTGAGGGTTTTGCAGTTCAAACATTTGTATAACTTTTTTAATCACAAATCCCTTACGGATGCACTCTATTTATTCGCTTTCTATCAGGCTTTTGATATTACTAATCCAAGCTGGCATATCATTCAAGCTTTCAACATAGTCGAGATTTTTACCACCAGCCTTCAAAAACATATTTTTATATTCTATACCAAGTTCCACGGTGGTTTCCAAGCAATCGGCAACAAATGCAGGAGCAATAATTAAGATGCTTTTAACTCCTTCTTCGGCTTTCGATATTAATAGCTTATCGGTAAATGGTTTAAGCCATTTTTTTGCTAATCGCGACTGAAAACTTTGCGAATATTTATCGTTGCTAATTCCAAGTTTTGCTGCCAGCAACCGTGTTGTTTCGTAGCAGGTTGCTTTGTAGCAAAATTCGCCGTGTGCCGGAAATTGTTTGTTACAGGTACAGCTTTCGCTATCGTGCTGGGGATGAACACTATTAATGTGGGTTAAGGGCAATCCGTGGTACGAAAATATTATATGGTCGTATTTTGCGGGATGGTACTCGTTAATACGTTCAGCCATAGCGCTTACGAATTGAGGATGGCTGTAAAACTGGCCTATTACCCTAATTTCAGGAATTACGTTCCAGTTTTTAATTTGCTGCATTACAGCCTCAACCGCTGTTCCACTGCTCGACGACGCGTATTGCGGAAACATTGGCAGAACAATAATTTTAGAGAAACTCATAGTTCTTATTTGTTCCATCTCATCCCTAATGTTCGGGTTTCCGTAACGCATTGCCGCAAATACGGTGTAATTACTGGCAAGTTGTTGTTGCAGTTTTTCCTTTACGCTATTACTATGAAACATAAGCGGTGCGCCTTTATTTGACCACAACAATTTGTAAAGTTTGGCCGATTTGGGTGCACGAAAAGGAACAATAATAAGATTTACTAGTATTTTCCGTAGTAGCCAAGGAATATCGATAATACGTGCATCGTTCAGAAATTCAAATAGATACCTGCGTACATCTTTTACCGAAGGCGAATCGGGTGTTCCTACGTTTACAAGTATTACTGCGGTTTTTAAGGAGTTCATTGTTTTGATGCTCTTAAATTTATGTATTAAAATTGTTTATAATCCTTTGTCTATCTTCGTTTTCCTTATCGATTTTACTATAAAGTTCAACGAAAATTATTTTTTGTTCTTTTTCAAAGTAAGCATAAATTAATCGCAATCCTGTGTTTACTCCATTGCCTTTTAATGCTTTACAAGCAATTTTATTTATTTTTATAATACAAGTGTTCAAACCTAAATTATCAATTCTAAAACTGAATGGAGGTCTTTCATCGGGGAGTACTTTCAAAACTTTTTTAACCACCTCTATATCAATGTCGTTTAGTTAAGAATCTTCGACCCCGTTGGGGTCGTATGTCGGTAGAAAAATGCTGCATTCTACCGACCTTTGACCCCCTGTGGGGTCAGACTTCATATGCTTAACTAAACGACATTAACCTATATATCATCATTCAAGGTTCTCTATTTTTTCAAAATGATTTTCATATCTTTTTGATTAAAACAAATGTTTGTTGTTAAATAAAACATAAGGTCAAGTTGAAAATTGCTTAACGACACAAAGAATCGCTGAGAGCTAATAACGTGTCTTTTGAATTTTGCGAACTTTGCGGTTAATATTAAAAATCAGATACTTGTATTACTTAATTAGTCACTTATTTTCTACATATTAAATTGCGTAATAGTATAAGCCTGTTTAATTCTGTCGGCCATTCCAATGCCATCGCGTATTCCGCCCGCCAGTA
>JANYAP010000135.1 GCA_025361285.1 Bacteroidales bacterium
CTTATCTTATTTTAGTCGGACAGTAGTGAAAAACTATATAAAAATGATAAAGATTATGTAATGAAACCAAAATTCCACTTAAATCTCGTGTCTTCACAATTTAGTTACTTAAGGGCACCTCTAAAAACTATTTTTTTACTATTAACACTTTCTGCTATTTTTCAACGATCAGAAATATATGCGTAAAATATTTTTTCATGAATTTATGTCATTTCTTACCTTTTTTATAATCGGTTAAATATTAGACAGTTGTATTTGTTGTACGAATCGTTTGGGCATACCTATCCCATGGAAACTACTATTTTTAATTGAGTGCAGCGACAAATATTGTAGGTTAGGTTCATCATTCCTATCTTAGCTTTAGCCCTAGCTATTCCAATGGTGCGTACTATTGGCTATTTTACTCTTAAGCATTCGTCCTTCGAAATACGTGTTGGTTAAATCGTAGAGGATAATTTTATCTTCCAGATCGAATAACTCGTTGGTGCGTTTGGAAAGGTATTGCTCTAATTTGTCTTTTTCTTTGTACAGTTTGTGTGTTATGTTGTAGAGTAAGTCTTTGGTTATCTTATTTTTATCGAAATGTGTTATTTCGATTATGGCCGAGTTCTCTTTTATAAACGATACTGTTTTTAATTCCGATGCTGGATATACTGCCCTACTTATGATGTGTGTTGTTGCAAGTGCAATTGTATCATCCGCCCAACCTTGTTGATGAAGAAAACTACCTATGCCCAGTTGGTCGAAGGCTTGCTTGCAAAGCCATTCGGCACCTATTTCACGGGCATCTTTGTTTTTTAAGGTTGACAAATCGACCGTCTCTAAGTTCTTGTTTATCTGATTAATATCGTATCGCCCTTTTTGCTTTATGTCGGCATAAAAACTATGCGCCAACCTTTCGATCGGTTCATCGGCTGCAATGGTTGAAAGGTTATTACCAGTGTTCATAATTAACGATTCTACTCGCGATGCCAGTAGTTTCTTTTGCTCCACCGTTTCAAGTTCTTCGAGCCGTCCAAAATTTATGATGATCCAGTGATAAATGCCGCCACCTAAACGATAGCTCTCGCATATCTTATATACGGTGTATCGCTCTTTGGTTGTTTTGTTATATTTAAAATACGGCTTTATAAACATGTCGTAAATGTATTCAACTCCTTATTAATGAGCAATAAGGCAGGGGTAACACATTTGAGCTTTGCAATTTTTAAATTTGTAACTGCTTGATTATTAAGAATAATATTTTTTCAAACTGTTGAATTGTTAATAAATAGTGGGTTATGAACAGGTTTTTTGTTTGTTTTTGTTGTTGGGGCTGCAATGTGGGTTAATAAGCTGTAATGAATGAAATTGTCGGATAATAGAAGTAAAACAAATAGATGCTGCGGATAAGGAAATTTTGGTTAGCAACCATCTGGAACCCAATAAATTCAAAAAAGCATCGATTTCTCGATGCTTTTTGTACCCCGGGCGGGACTTGAACCCGCACAACCGCAATGGTTACAGGATTTTAAGTCCTGCGTGTCTACCAATTCCACCACCAGGGCAATTAATGGCTTTAACGTTAAAAGTTCAAAGCTTACATAGTTTACGTGAAACTTAAAACTTTGAACTTTCGTTGAGCGAGAGACGGGACTCGGACCCGCGACCCCAACCTTGGCAAGGTTGTGCTCTACCAACTGAGCTACTCTCGCGTTTTTTATTTTGGTGGTGCAAATGTAACTTTCATTTTTAATTGTGCAAAATTATTTCAAAAAAAATGATGTTTTTTATTTAACAAACTTATTACTACTACTTCTAAAAGGAATATTTTGGTTTCAATTCAAACATTTAGTTTCTTTAATTATGTTTAACTAGTTTATATTTAAATGTTTACATGTGTTTACTACTTCTTATCCTAACTTTTTGTTCATTTAGTTAGTGTTCATCAGTAAAGTCTGTTATTTGATTAGCAACGAGCTTTAGCTCGTTGAAAAATAAATAAAACAAATAGGCTTTAGCCTAAATACCAATATATTATTTGGGCTAAAGCCCATTTTTCGATATTCATTTGCTCTGGCATTTATGCCAGAGCTATTAAAAAACCGACATTACGGATGGACACAAATTAACTAGGATTAAAAGTTGTACTTTTTAAAATATGTTTAATATATCGTAGTTGCTTCTATGCTTACACCATAAAAGGGAGCATAAGTAGTTAATGCATGTTAGTTGCCATGTTGCAATGTACTAAGTGATTGTATATCATTGTAAAAAGCTCCGACTTGTCAATTGGCTTGGAAATATAATTATCACAGCCTGCGTCTTTAGCTTTTTCTCGGTCGTTTGCCATAGCATAAGCAGTTTGGGCTATAATTTGAATGTTTTTATTAAACTGCTTAATTACCTTTGTAGCCTCTAGGCCATTCATGTGTGGCATTTTTATATCCATTAATACTAAATCGATTTCTTGTTTTTGTTTGCACATTTCTATTGCTTCAATACCATCTTTTGCCCACAAAATAGTTGCACCCGATTTTTTGAGTAACTCTTCAAGAAATCGGTAGTTAAACTCCTCGTCTTCAGCAATTAAAATTGTTTTACCATTTAAGTTTAACAGCTCGTGCTTGCGTGTTTTACTTGGTTTGCGATGCCTAGTATCGTCCATTATATTTAACGGAATTCGAAAATAGAATGTCGATCCAGTATTTGTGTTCGATTCAACCCATATTGCGCCGCCCATTAAATTTACAAGTGCTTTACTAATTGCAAGCCCTAGTCCTGTTCCGCCGAAATTTCGTGTTTCGTTGTTCTCAACCTGTCGAAACCGTTCGAAAATAACTTTTAGATGTTCGGAAGCGATGCCTATTCCAGTGTCGGATACAAAAAATTCGAGACTTGTTCGTTTAACTTCATAACCAAACATTATTGTGCCGTGCGGTGTAAATTTTATAGCATTGTTAATAAGATTGTTAAGCACTTGCCTTAGCCTAACCGGATCTGCTAATACGTTGCAATTTTCGTCGGCCATCCCAGGTCGAATCAGAATCTCAATATTAGCTTTATCGGTGTTTGAGGCATAAAAGGATTGAAGCTCAAATAGCAACGTATTGATATTTACCAATGTATTGCTTATTTTCAATTGGCCTGCCTCTATTTTAGAAATGTCGATAATGTCGTCGATAATTGTAAGTAGTTGATAACTACAATTATTAATGATAGATACATATTGGTTAAGCGAATCGCTGTCCAAGTTTTTTTCGGTAAGCATGTGCGCAAACCCAACAATACCATTTAATGGGGTTCGTATTTCGTGGCTCATATTTGCCAAAAATGCCGATTTTAAACAATCGCTTTCCTCAGCTTGTTCTTTGGCAAGAACCATTTGTTCGTTAATTATTTGTATTTGACGGTAACTTTCGGCCAAATCGTCGTTTAGTGTAATGAGTTCTTCGTTCTGAAATTTAAGCTGATGCTCTCGTTCCAAAGCATCGGTATTTTCTGTATCCTGATTGGTAATTATATGCATTATGGAGATGATACACTGCTTTCCATTCCAAATTGCTGGTAACATGGATATTTCAACATTAAAAAGTGTGTTATTGTCGAATTTTATGGCTTCTAACCGAATTGTTTTTGTGTTTCCCGCGCAAACATTTTCAAATGTCTGCAAAATGGATGCTTTAGATGCTTCATTTGTTACGAAATCTATAACGTTGTGCAGCATTGCGTTATGTCGATCAATTCCGAAACAAACACATCCATAGGCATTTATGTCGAACAAAACACCGTCGATATTATGTATTAAAATTGGGATTGGGATGTTGTTGAAAATGACTGAATTAGCTGATGTTGTTTCATCTAAGTCGGTGATACTATTTTCGTTATTACCTTCTGTACTAGTTTGTAGCTTCTCAATGCCTACCAACTGGTTCGATTTTAAATTGTTTTCCATAACAAAAAGATTTACAATATAATACTTATACTTATCTTTCGTAGGTAGGTTTGTACGGTATGGATTTTTTGGGAAAGGCAATATAAATTTAACGAATTTCTTCGAGACAGCTCGACATTTTTCAATAAATAAACTAAACTGACAATTTATTTTTTTGGCATTTTTTTTCTTACTTTCGTGGCGTGTTTCTTAGAAAATGGTTCAAAAGATGATGAATTGAAATTTAATTATTCCGCAATAGAGATTAAACTTTGTAAGTTTATAACATGACAACCGACCTATCTGTTTTGCTTATTACTGCTGCCTCCATTGGGTTTCTGCATACATTAACTGGCCCAGATCACTATCTGCCGTTTATTGTAATGTCGAAAGCTCGAAATTGGGGCATGTTCAAAACCATACTGTTAACTTTTTTTTGTGGCTTAGGACATGTTGGAAGCTCAATAGCAATAGGTGCTATAGGAATTGCTATGGGTATAGGGGTGCAGAAACTGCAAATACTCGAAGCATTTCGTGGCAATTTGGCTGCTTGGGTGTTTATTGTTTTTGGGTTTGTATATTTTATTTGGGGACTCTGGAAAGTGCTTAAACGTAAACCACATACACACATTCATTACAATAGCGATGGTTCAATTCACGCACATCAGCATAAGCCAGCCAACCATCATAATCACGAAAACGTTTCGCAAAAACCTGTAAATCTAACGCCATGGATTTTGTTTACTATTTTCGTACTTGGGCCATGCGAACCGCTCATTCCAATGCTAATGTACCCAGCTGCAATGTCAAACGTACATGGAATAATTTTGGTAGCGGGTGTGTTTTCGCTCAGCACTATTCTCACAATGATTACTATAGTGGCGTTTTCGCTTTACGGCATTAGTTTCTTACCTATGAAAATGTTCGAGAAATATATGCATGCCACAGCTGGTGCAACTATTTGTGCAAGTGGCTTGGCAATAGTGTTTTTAGGGGTTTAATCGCGTTTATTACAAATATGACTATAAGAGGCTAATTAACAATAGCTTTAGATAGCCATCCGCTAATTTCTTTTTTTGCTAAGTCGAACCCAACGCCTACTAAGTGTATTGGGCGGCTATCGTTAGTAAATTGTTTAAAGTATTGGTTTTGTTCAATTTGCTGAAGTGCTGTTTCGGGCGTACCTATCTTAAATTCAACAATATATATTTGTTTGGGAGTTTTAATAAGGCAATCGATACGTCCTTTTGATGTTTGCACCTCCGACAGTGTGTCGGCACCAGTTAACGATATGATTGTGTGAATTATGGCATGATAAAAATACTCGCCTTTGTTGGTAAATATTTGATATGGTATGCCAGCGAATATTATGTTGATGTGTTGAACAATTAAGCCCCAATTATTACTCAAAAGACCTTTGTGGATTTGGATTACGGACGTTGAAGCCTCCGAAAAATTATCGAACGCATATACCTCAAGCAGGTTTCTTAAAAATGCGTTTTTAACTTCTTCGTTTGGGAAATCGAGTAAGTATGAGCGTAAACCTTCATCGTAGTTTTTTATGGTTAAATAGCCTGTTTGATAAAGCAATGTCCAAATGTTAATTTTATCAATATCTTGTAAATCAAACTTATCCATAAAGTCGTCGTTTATTTCTTTAGGAAGGTCATTCGATATATCTATTGTTCTGTTTCGTAGTGCCTCAACTAAAAAAGTTGGAGTTCCAGTGCCAAACCAATAATTTCGGAATTCCTTATCCTTAAAAAACTTGAGAACCGAAAATGGATTATACACGCTTGCTGCTTTGGCGTTGAAATAATAACCATTGTACATAGTTCGCATGCGCTCTACAAGCGTTTTTGCTGGAATATTGAACTTTACGGCGTTTGCATCGATATATCCGGGAAAGTTATTTACAATTTCTTCTTCGGTAAGGCCTACCAATGTTCCGTATGTTTCGGTAAGCGAAATATCGTCTAAATGGTTTAAATCGCTAAAAATAGAAACCATGCTAAACTTACTTACTCCTGTAATAAACAGAAATTGAATGTATTGGTCGAGCGATTTAAGTGGAGCAAATAGGTATTTTAGTATGTCGCGCTGAGCGCATGCAAACTCGGTGTTTGTAAGGTCGTGAATGATAGGCTTATCGTATTCATCAATTAATATTACAACTTTTCCGTTAGCGCTTAATTTTTCGATAAGTTCGGGAAACATTTCGGAATATTCTTCCGATTCTAACGAAACTCCAACATCATCGGTGTATTTAATAAAAAATTTCCTTAAAGCCTCCTTCAAACCTAATTCCTGAAATGGAATACCCGAAAAATCGAGATGTATTACTGGGTGTTTCCGAAACTCTATCTTATCGTAAATCCAAAGACCTTTAAAAAGCGATTTGTTGCCTAAAAATATTTCTTTTAAAGTGTTAATTAGTAGCGATTTCCCGAAGCGACGTGGGCGTGATAGAAAATAGGTTTTATTTTGTAAAAGATTAAATATCAGTTCGGTTTTGTCGACATAAGTATATCCACCGTTTATTAGCTCGGAGAAAGATTGAATGCCAATAGGTAGTTTTTTCATTAATCGTAATTTTGTACAAAGGTATGATATTTTTATTGTTACGTATTTTTACGATATGGTAAATTAATTCTGAATCAAAACCTTGCTTAAATGAAAATACGCCAAGGTTTACGTTTTGCGAACCTTGGCGTATTAATTTATTGTCTGTTATTCAAGCACTTCCTTATCGTGCATTTTGCGAAGAAACGACATAAAATCGTTGCGATTGTCGCTATCCATCCATTCCAGCGAATCTTTTGGGTGCTCGTTCATCGAGCCACTTATCATGTACGGAATGTGATACCCCCATTGAATTTCTTTTTCGAGAGGGTGAACTTTTTTCTGTATACCCTCGAGAATGGGCAACAAGCGGTATTTAGGATTTTTTAAGAATGCAATTAAACATTCCATCGGACAGTTTCCTGCTCCGCGCCCAAGCCCTAAAAATGTGGCATCTACCATAGTTGCACCGCACTTAATTGAAGTAATGGTGTTCGAAAACGCCATTTGCATGTTGTTATGTGCATGTATTCCAATTTGTTTACCGGGCAGTGCCGTAGTGTATTTTGCCATAAGCGACTCAATATGATCGCTATACAAACTTCCGAAGCTATCAACCAAATAGAAAGTTTGTACACGCGATTTGGCTATATCTCTTAAAGCTTCATCTAAATCGGGCTCAATTACTTTCGATACCGACATTAGGTTAATACAAACTTCGTAGCCTTTATCGAGGCAATGTTCGGCATGCTGAATGGCTTTGTCGATCTGATGCACGTAGCACGCAACGCGAATCATGTCTATCGCGCTTTCTTTTTTCGGCTTAATGGCATCGAGCTCAATACGCCCAATATCAATCATTACCGAAATTTTGGTTTTGGTTTTATTGTCGCCAACAATGCGGCGAATATCGGCTTCGTCGCAAAATTTCCATGGGCCGTTTTCTTTGCGCGAATAGGCTTTTTCGCTGCTTTTGTAGCCAATTTCCATATAATCAACGCCAGCTTCAACGCACGATTTGTAAACTGTTTTCACAAAATCGTCGTCGAAATTCCAATTATTCATCAGTCCGCCATCGCGTATTGTACAATCAACTACTTTTAAATTTTCAATATACATATATTATTGGGTTTTAGGATTTTACATATAATGCTGTTTATTTAATCATAACTTTGTCATATTAAACAAGTTAAAATAAATAGACATAAGTTGAATTACTTTTTTATTTCTATTTATTTCAACTTATTGCAATTGAAATAAATAGTAGTTGACCGTACTAGTATTTACTTGATCTACTTTTAATTATCGACATTTGTTCGGCAATAAACGAAGCTATTAGTGTTTTATAGACCTCTTCAATTACAACAGGATCGAGACCTTTTTCCGAGGCCCATTGTTTACGAACAGTTAAAACTTCGTTGTAACGAGTTGTTGCTGGCACATCTTCTTCACTCGACTTATATTCAGCTACTTCGCGAACATAAAGCAGTCGTTCGCCCAATAAATCGATAATTTGCTTGTCGATACGATCAATTTCGAAACGAACATCGGTTAACGAACTGCACTCTTTTGGTTTCTTTATCATAAGGATAGGATTTAGGCTGGAGGCTGGAGGCTAGAGGCTAGAGGATTTAGACTGGAGGCTGGAGGCTGGAGGGTGTTTTTCTACAGCCTAAAGTCTACAGCCTCCGGCCTTCATCTACAATCTAGCTTTAATTTTTTTTGTTTCTTCTTCAAAACCAGGTTTATCGAGAAGGGCGAACATATTTTTCTTGTAAGCTTCAACTCCAGGCTGATCGAATGGATTTACACCCAATGCATAACAGCTTATGCCGCAAGCCTTTTCGAAGAAATACAATAACTCTCCTAAGTGATACTCGTTTATACGTGGAATTTCGATACGGATATTAGGCACATTGCCATCCACGTGCGCCAACATAGTGCCTAATTCGGCCATTTTGTTTACGTGATCGAAGTTCTTTCCCGACAGGAAATTTAGAGTGTCGAGGTTATCGGGGTCGTTAGGGATAGTAACCTTATAATCGGTGTTTTGCACCGAAACTACGGTTTCGAAAATATTGCGTAAACCTTCCTGAATGTATTGCCCCATTGAGTGCAAATCGGCTGTAAATGTAACACTTGCTGGAAATATTCCTTTATTTTCCTTTCCTTCGCTTTCGCCATATAATTGTTTCCACCATTCGGCAATATAAACCAGTTTTGGGTTATAGCTTGCGAGTATTTCGGTTTGTTTACCAATTTTATACATTGCATTACGCGCTGCGCCATAAATAGCGGCAGGGTTGTTTTCGAATGCCACGTTTTTGGCGGTTGCTTTTTCCATTGAAACTGCACCAGCCACAAATTGACGAATGTTAAAGCCCGCTGCTGCAATAGGCAACAAGCCCACAGGAGTTAAAACCGAAAAACGTCCACCAACATCGTCGGGGATTACAAATGTTTTGTAACCTTCCTGAGTTGCTAAAGTGCGCAATGCACCACGTTTTGCATCGGTTACAGCAACAATAAGTTCCTTTGCTTTTGCTTTACCAACTTTAGCTTCGAGATGCGCTTTAAGTAAGCGAAATGCTACGGCAGGCTCGGTGGTAGTGCCCGATTTAGAGATTACTATAACACCGTACGTTTTTTCGTTAAGTATTTCTAGCAATTCGTGAAGGTAATCTTCGCTAATATTCTGACCAGCAAATACTACCAATGGGTTTTTTTGTTTCGACTTTAATGCCTGAAACGAGTTTGAAAGTGCCTCGAGTACAGATTTGGCGCCTAGGTACGATCCTCCGATACCTACAACAACTACAATTTCGACTTGATTTTTCAATACGTTTGCAACCGACTCAATATCAGTCAGTTCTTTTTCGCTTATTGACGATGGCAGATTTACCCAACCTAAAAAGTCGTTTCCTTTGCCAGTTTTATCATCTAAAGCAGCGTTATATGCCTCAACATCTTTCTTATAGCCATAAATAGTTTCTTTCGGAACAAAGCTATAAATTTTTTCGATATTCAATTTTAGTGTTTCCATGATTTTAATTTTTTATTGTCTATTTTTATTTTTTTATTGTCTATATACTAATTACTTGGTACTTAGTACTTAGTAATTATTTAAAATTCTCAGTTAATAATTTCATTTCTATTACAGGCGAAATTTTTTCGTACAGCACGTTGTAAACGGCGTCCATAATAGGCATTTTTACCATGCGGGTTTTGTTAATTTCTTTTATACAAGCCACGGCATAGTAGCCTTCGGCTATCATATTCATCTCCAACTGTGCAGTTTTTACTGTGTAGCCTTTGCCAATCATAGTTCCAAAGGTTCGGTTTCGGCTAAACTGCGAATAGCACGTAACTAATAAATCGCCAAGATACGCCGAATTACTTGCCTTTCGCTTGCTTGCATAAGTTTGATCCATAAAGCGTTTAATCTCCTTATATCCATTGGAAATTAATACAGCCAAAAAATTATCGCCGTAACCTAAACCGTGGCAAATACCTGCAGCAATGGCAATTATATTTTTAAGGACTCCTGCATATTCAATTCCGTATATATCGCTCGACAGCACCGTTTTAATGTAACGACATTCCAAATTTTTAGCTAAAAAATCGGCGTGCGACTCGTCCTTACAAGCAACGGTTAGGTACGAAAGGCGCTCGAGTGCCACCTCTTCGGCATGGCACGGACCCGAAATTACTCCAATATTGTCGAAAGCAACTTTGTAGTGTTGGTTAAAGTACTCAGCAACAGTTAAATTGTCGCCTGGCACAATACCTTTAATTGCCGAAATAATATACTTTCCATCGAAACTTTCTTTAACGGTTGATAATGAGTTTTTTAGGAATGCAGCGGGGATAGCAAAAATTAATATGTCGGAGTGTTTAATAGCATCGTTCAGATTATCAAATAGTTTTAATTTATCTATTTCGAAAATAACTGAGCTTAAATACTTTGGGTTATTATGGTTTTTCTTAATAAATTTAATCGTTTCCTCATCGCGAATATACCAGTTGAGGGAATTAACGTTGTTCAACAGTACTTTTACAAGCGCTGTAGCCCAACTGCCACTGCCAATTACACAAATTCGGGAATGTTCGTTCATTTATTTTTTAGTCGTAAGTGCCAAGTCGTAAGATTCTATTAATCAAGCCATTTTTTAACTTCGTCGATGGATGGGTTTGTAAGCCCAAGTTTGTTCTTTTTATTGAATCCGCAAATGTCGTTAAATAGCTTACCCGCACTGGCTTGTTTAATGTTTTCAACTTTATTAAAACCTAA
This sequence comes from Bacteroidales bacterium, assembly GCA_025361285.1. Lineage (GTDB taxonomy): Bacteria > Bacteroidota > Bacteroidia > Bacteroidales > JAAUTT01 > JAAUTT01. The sequence goes on from JANYAP010000135.1 coordinate 10,767, forward strand.
TTTTTGCAGAACTGGAATCCATTCCGAAGCTATACCAATAGCGGTATATGCTGCATCGTCGTCCTTGGTAGCTTTTTTCTCGGGGCGCATTTGCGGGAAGAAAAGAACGTCTTGTATCGAAACCTGATTAGTCATTATCATTGTTAACCTATCGATACCAATACCCATGCCCGATGTAGGCGGCATACCGTATTCCAAAGCGCGCACAAAATCGTGGTCGATAAACATTGCTTCGTCGTCGCCTTTTTCCGAAAGTGCCAGTTGATCCTTAAACCGCTCGAATTGGTCGATAGGGTCGTTTAGTTCGGTATATGCGTTGCAAAGTTCCTTGCCGTTTACCATAAGCTCGAAACGCTCGGTAAGCTCGGGATTGGTGCGGTGTTTCTTGCAAAGTGGCGACATCTCCACAGGGTAATCGGTAATAAACGTTGGCTGAATGAAATTGCCTTCGCATTTTTCGCCAAAAATTTCGTCGATAAGCTTTCCTTTGCCCATCGATGGCGCTGTTTCGATATTTAATTTTTTGCAAACGTCGCGTAATTCGCTTTCGTTCATTCCATTAATGTCGAAGCCCGTGAATTCCTTAATTGCATCAATCATAGTAACGCGGCGAAACGGACGTTTAAAGTCTATTTCTTTATCGCCAAAAGTTACTTTTGTAGTATTATGCAACGCAAGTGCCACGCGCTCAATCATTTCCTCGGTAAAATCCATCATCCAGTTATAGTCCTTATAGGCTACATAAATTTCCATTACGGTAAATTCCGGATTATGAGTACGATCCATGCCTTCGTTGCGGAAATCTTTTGCGAATTCGTAAACACCTTCGAACCCACCAACAATTAACCGTTTAAGGTACAGCTCGTTAGCAATACGCAAGTATAGAGGAATGTCGAGAGCATTGTGGTGCGAAATAAACGGACGAGCCGCAGCTCCACCAGGAATAGGCTGTAATATAGGCGTTTCCACTTCGAGATATCCTTTTTCGTTGAAGATCTCGCGCATGGTGTTTATAATTTTTGTGCGCTTAATAAAAACGTCTCTAACCGACGGATTTACAATTAAATCGACATAACGCTGACGATAACGCTGCTCGGGGTCGGTAAAGGCATCGAAAACCTGACCGTCTTTTTCTTTAACAACAGGTAGCGGACGAATGCTTTTACTAAGCACTTTCAACTCCTTAACGTGAATTGAAATTTCGCCCATTTGCGTGGTGAACACAAAACCAGTTACGCCAATAATGTCGCCGATATCGAGTAGTTTTTTGAAAACAGTGTTATACAGCGTTTTATCCTCGTCGGGGCAAATATCGTCGCGTTTTATATATATCTGAATACGACCGCTTTGATCTTGAATTTCGGCAAACGATACGCTTCCCATAATTCGGCGAGTCATTATTCGTCCAGCAATTGTAACTTGTTGGTAATTACCTAATTCTGGTTTAAAATTGTCGAGAATTGCCTTCGACGATACGTTTACCTCATAAGCTTCGGCAGGATATGGGTCTATACCAAGTTTACGCATTTCGTCGAGCGAATTACGGCGAAATAACTCTTGTTCACTAAGTTCTGTGAGATTCATTTAATTATAAAAAAATTTATGCAAACCTACATGATTTTTCCTTAAGTCGCAAATTTAGGAGCTTAGCAAAACGGGCAAACGTGTAAAATTTATGTGTATTCTCAATAGTTCGGTAAATTTCTAATTAGTGCCTATCCGTAATGTCGAAATAATTTTTAATGCAAAAAAAATCATGCCACAGATTCGCAGATTATCAAATAGTTGAAATTATATAATCTGTGAATCTGTGGTAATTTTTACTTTACGGATGAACACTAATTATTAAATTTCCACGTATTTGTAATACGTTGAAATGCATACAAATATAAAATATTTCAATTTGTTTCTATGCATTTCAACTTGTTAATAATTAATAAGTTACAAAAATGTGCCGAAGAATTGTAAAGAATACCTTCTAAATACACCGCTATAGTCGCCGAATAGAAATTAAACACACGAAAGTCTGCAATATAACAATTGGTTTTTTACTTTTGGTAAATTTTTTATCGATGAAACGCATAATCAGAGGCTTTTTTATTGTTATATTACTAATATTCACTCCCTTATTCTTTAGTAGCGAAATTGCTGCAGTTGAAACTGATTTGGCGTTAAATAATGCACACTATATTGTTGGATGCAAGTATATTACAGATGGAAACCCCGATAGTGCTATTATCTATCTGTTAAAGGCAAAGGCTCAATTTTCGCAATCTAGCAATCAATCGGCTATAATTAATTGTTTGTACAAGCTTGCATTTATCGAAAGTAGTAGAGGTAATTTATCGAAAAGTATGCGTTATATTAATTTGGCAAACAGCCATATAGCAAAAAATAAAAACATTCATCCATTGTGGGCCGATATTGCCTATATGCAAGGAAACCTTATGTTTATGGAAAACGAGTTCGATAAATCGTATCGGGTTTTTGAGCAGTGTTTACTTAAATCGAAAATATCGGCGGCTCCCGACAGCACAATTGCTAGAATTTATAATCGAAAGGCGATAATTGAGTATTACAAAGGCAACTATTCATCTGCCATAGAGTTATTTACAAAATCGAGCAAATTTGGCTCTAACGCATTTGGTAAATATTCGTTGTTTGTGTCCGATCAAGTTAATAATCAAGGTGTTATTAATATTATGATGGCTCGTTATGATGAAGCACTTTCAAATTTTCAGCAATCGGAAAACATAATGAAGTTAGGCAAAATTTCGTCGCCAACCGCATTGGCTGGCACATATACTAATATAGGTATCATTTTTAAATCGAAAAGCGATTTTACAGGTGCTTTGCAATTTTTTAATAAAGCATTGGAATTGTATTTATCCGACGCCAAAAATGGAAACTCCCAAATAGCAAACACTTATATGAATATTGCTTCGGTTTATCACCGACAAGGTGATTTTGACAAACAGTTGGAATTTCTTCAAACAAGTTTGTATTACAGCGAAAAGTATTTACCTGTGTTGTTGCCAAAAATATATTGGCTGTTGGCTACATATTATTCCGAAATAACCGATTTTAGGTTAGCCGAACTATATTACAAAAAATCGATAAACAAAAACAAGGAATTGTTTGGCGATGGACCTGCATTAGCTTCGATATTAAATAATTACGGCGAGTTCAATCTTTATTTCACTAAAAATTTCGATAAGGGGTTAACGTACTTTTTAAAAGCGCTACCGTTGTACCGAAAATTGTACGGCGAGCATCATCCTAGCCTTGCACATTGTTTGCGTAACATTGGCGATATTTACTTCAACAAAAACGAGTACTTAACAGCACTCCACTACTATCATCATGCAATAATAGCCGTGTGCGAAGCCTATTCGGATACTAACTTTTACAACAATCCTACTTTAGAACAATCGCTGGCCGACGATAAGTTTGTTGAGATATTAAAATCGAAATCGAAAGCTTTGCAAGCTATTGCAGATAAGCAAAATACCGTTGAATCAAAAAACTTTTATCAGCAAATTGCATTTCAAAATTACATGCTTGCATTAAAGGCAATTGATAAAATACGAATGGGATACGACAACGACGAAAGCCGGGTTTTTCTGTCGGAAAACGAGTACGATACATACGAAAGTGCTGTTAATTCGGCCTTATGGCTTTATGAAAATACGCACGAAAGGAAGTTTTTTAAGCTAGCGTTTTCTATTGCCGATAAATCGCATTCGGCTAGTCTTCAATCGGTTATTCGCGAAAAGGAATTGGTAGATAAACTGCCAAAGTCCGATTCAACCTTAATAAAAGAATTTAGTATTAGGAAAGAATTAGCACTTTATAACGAGTTCATTACTAAGGAGAAAACATCTCAGAATACCGATTCGGCAAAATTGAAAATTTGGACACAAGCGGTTACCGACTTATCATTAAAATACGAATTTTTGAAGGCCGAAATAAAAATAAAAAAACCTGCATATTACCAATTTCGGTATCAAGTTAATAATAATGAATTAGTTAACGATTTAACACGTTCTATTAGCAAAAACGAAGTTATTATTGAATACTTTTACATGGCTAACTCGCTAATAACCTTTTGTTTAACTTCCGACACTGCTATTTATAAATCGCAAAAAATACCAACAAATTTTGAACAAAATATCGAACGAGTTTTGGCTTTTGTGCGCGAACCAAAAATTTATCAATCCGACTCGTCTTATTATCAGCATTATCGAATAGCTGGATGGCAGCTTTATCAATTTCTGCTAATGCCGTTCGAAAATATAATTAGAGGCAAGGAACTTACTATTATTCCCGATAATAAGTTAATTTACTTACCGTTCGAAACATTACTAACATCGCCAATAACTTCATTAACAAATAATTATAAGACACTGCCGTACCTTATTAAAAAAAACTCGGTTAGATATTTGTATGCGGCTAGTTTATTAAATGTTAGCCGTAATAAACCTGCACAAGGAGGAATGGCCGCTTTCGTACCCGTTTATAGCGCTAATGCAAATTACAACAACTATAATCAAGCTGTTTCAAAAACGCACGGTACCCTTCCGAACTTACAGCAAACTGAGAGTGAGGTCAAAGCAATAGACAGCTATTTTTTCGGAAAAATATTTTCAAAAGATGACGCTAGCGAAGAAAATTTCAAGAAACTGGCGCACAAGTATAGCACAATTTTACTGGCCATGCATGCCGTTATCGACGATAATAACCCACTTTATTCGCGACTAGTTTTTACCTCAAACTCCAGTAAAACCGACGACGATCAATTATTTACCTACGAAACGTACAACCTAAACCTAAACGCCGATTTGCTGGTATTAAGCGCGTGTAATACTGGGGTTGGCAAGTTGCGCAAAGGCGAAGGTTTAATGAGCTTAACACGAGGCTTTTCGTTTGCAGGCGTTCAAAGTATAGTTATGACACTATGGGCGGTAAACGATAACAGCAGTGCCGATTTGATGAAGCGGTTTTACGAAAAACTTTCGAACAAATGGAACAAAAGCAAGGCTTTGCTGGAGGCCAAAACCGAATATATTCAAAACACCGATATTATTCATGCACACCCCTATTACTGGGCTGGTTATGTGTTAATTGGCGATAACGCACCTTTGCCGAATTCAAAAACATCGCCATTCTATTGGCTAGTTTTAATACCTATTGGAGTGGGGCTTTGGTTTGGAATTAAATTTATAGGAGCACGCAAAAAGTGTTAAAATTGAAACGGTTGTGAGGTAATTTGCATTAATTCATACAGTTAATGAATATTGTGCTTATTTATTAACAACTATCTTTACCTTTCCCCAAAAACCATATCTTTGTATCCCTTGCAAAAAGCTATGAGTGATTTTATTGTTTCGGCCCGTAAATATCGTCCAGCAACCTTCCATTCGGTTGTGGGTCAGCATTCTATAACTACAACGTTAAAGAATGCTATCCAAAACAACCATTTGGCTCATGCCTATTTGTTTTGCGGTCCGCGTGGGGTTGGCAAAACAACTTGTGCACGTATTTTTGCCAAAACGTTAAACTGCTTTAACCGCGGTACCGATACCGAAGCCTGCAATGTTTGCGAGTCGTGCCAATCGTTTAACGATTCCCGATCGTACAACATACACGAGCTCGATGCCGCCTCTAACAACTCGGTGGAGGACATTCGTAGCCTTACCGATCAGGTTCGTATTCCGCCACAGGTAGGAAAATACTCCATATATATTATCGATGAGGTACACATGCTTTCTACGGCTGCATTCAACGCCTTTCTGAAAACTTTGGAGGAGCCGCCAGCACATGCCTTTTTTATATTGGCAACCACCGAGAAGCATAAAATTATACCTACCATCCTTTCGCGTTGCCAAATATTCGACTTCTCGCGAATAAAAATTGAAGATACAGTTCAGTTTCTCGAACACATATCGAAAACCGAAAATATTGAGTACGAAATTGATGCTCTGAATGTTATCGCACAAAAAGCCGATGGCGGTATGCGCGATGCGTTGTCTATTTACGATCAGATTGTTAGCTTCGCCGGAACGAAAATTACCTATAAAGGTGTTATCGATAATTTAAATATTCTCGATTACGAATTTTATTTTAAAATGGTAGATGCTTTTCTGGAAAAGAGCATCCCAAAGGCTTTATTGCTGTTTAACGATATCTTGAATAATGGTTTCGATGGGCATAATTTTATAAGCGGCTTGGCATCGCATTTTCGCGATGTTTTAGTTTGTAAAGATGCTATAACCATACAGTTACTCGAAGTAGGTGTTAATATTAAGGAGCAATACAAAACTCAGGCGCAACGATGTGTAGCTCCGTTTATTTTCGAGGCTTTAAGCATTTGCAGTACCTGCGATGTGCAGTATAAAACCAGTAAAAATCAACGATTACACGTTGAGTTGGCGTTGATATTACTCTGCAATATCGACTTAGAAAAAAAAAACTCTAATTTAAACCAATCTGCACCAGCAAGTAGTGTTTCGGGGACAACTGGTCAAGCAACTTCATCGAGTTCTGCAATTTCAAATACAACTGGTAATCAGGGCAATACATTAAAAGACGTTAAGCCTCCACAACCGAATATGCCAACTTTTTCTATAAAAGATGGTTTAAAAGGTATTGTTCCAAAGCCTGTTATCGAAACGCCCAACGAACCAGAACCTGGTGTAAACGAATCGGCAGCAACCTATGTAAATGTAAGTTCTACTGAGTTTTCGCAAGATCAGCTCGCAACTGCTTGGTTAAAAATTGCTTCGGCGTATAAGGATTCCGATCCGCGAATGTTTAGCACGCTCTCCACCCAGCCTCCAACCCTAAAAGAGAACTTTATTGTTGAATTTGCTATTAACAATCCGCTTCAGGACGAAGAAATTCAAAAGATAAAACCAGCATTGGTGAACTTTTTGCGAAACGAATTGTCAAATGCTGAGGTGGATATAGTTACAGTTGTATCCGAAACACAGCAAGGCAGTAAAAGGCTATATTCCGACAAAGAAAAATTCGAACACATGTTACAAAAAAACCCCAGTTTACTTAAGCTTAAACAGCAATTTGGGTTAGATTTTGGGTAGGAAAATTACAAATTACAGATGTGCAAATTACAAATTACCAACAATAACTGCGGAGTGTACTCAGTACCTATTACTCAGTACTATATCCTAATTACTCAGTACTCAATACTTAATACTCAAAATAATGGAAGGTCAAAAAATTACAATTACCAACAAAAAACTTAATGTTCCGAACACACCAATTATCCCTTTTATTGAAGGCGATGGAACGGGTCCCGATATTTGGGCGGCATCGGTAAAAGTGCTCGATGCGGCTGTTGAGAAGGCTTATAATGGCAAGCGTAAAATTTTCTGGAAAGAGGTTTTGGCTGGCGAAAAGGCTTTTAATCAAACCAAAGAGTGGCTTCCACAACAAACTCTCGACACAATTCGCGAATATTTAGTAGCCATTAAAGGGCCTTTAACCACACCTGTTGGTGGCGGTATACGTTCGCTTAATGTAGCTCTACGTCAGGAGCTCGACCTTTATGTTTGTTTGCGACCTGTTCGCTATTACAAAGGTGTACCATCGCCAGTAAAGGATCCTACAACTACTGATATGGTTATTTTTCGCGAAAACACCGAAGATATATACGCTGGTATTGAGTGGATGAGCGGAACTCCCGAAGTAAAAAAAATAGTTGAGTTTCTGCAAACCGAAATGAAGGTTAAAAAAATTCGTTTCCCAAATACCTCATCCATCGGTATTAAGCCTGTTTCCGAAGAAGGTAGCGAACGACTTATTCGCTCTGCTATCGACTTTGCCATTGAACACGACAAACCATCGGTAACACTGGTACATAAAGGAAATATTCAGAAATTTACCGAAGGCGGTTTCCGCGATTGGGGCTATGCTTTAGCGAAACGCGAATATGGCGCCGTTCCAATCGATGGAGGACCATGGTGTTCGTTCAAAAATTCGAAAACGGGCAAAACTATTGTTATTAAGGATGTTATAGCCGATGCTTTCTTGCAACAAATATTAACCCGCCCGGCCGACTATTCGGTTATTGCTACTTTAAACCTCAATGGCGATTATATTTCGGATGCTTTGGCAGCTATTGTTGGCGGTATTGGCATTGCTCCGGGAGCAAATATTAATTACGATACTGGTCATGCTATTTTCGAAGCCACACACGGCACGGCTCCTAAATATGCTGGCCTCGATCAAGTTAACCCAGGTTCGGTAATACTTTCGGGCGTTATGATGCTCGAATACATGGGCTGGCAGGAAGCTGCCGATATGATTGTGAACGGAATACAGGTTTCAATCACCAAAAAACGTGTTACTTACGATTTCGAACGTTTAATGGAAGGCGCAACCAAATTGAAATGCTCCGAATTTGGCGACGAGATTATAAGAAATATGTAAATCCATATCCAGCAACTTAATACCCAAAATTATGTTAACAAAAAAAGTAGAAGAAGCATTAGTTTCGCAGATAATGAAAGAAGGATATTCGTCGAACCTATATTTGGCAATGGCTTCGTGGGCCGAAACTGAAGGTTTCGAAGGCATATCCGATTGGCTTTATATTCAAGCCGATGAAGAGCGTTTACACATGCTCAAATTTGTTCATTACGTTAACGACCGTGGTGGAAAAGGCATTATTCCTGCATTCGAACAACCACCTATCGATTATCCTGGAATTAAAACCATGTTCGAGAAGGTGTTGGCTCACGAAGAGTTTATCTCGGCATCGATAAACGACATTGTTGCGGTTTGCGCTACCGAGAAGGACTTCACAACCCAAAACTGGGTTCAATGGTTTGTAAACGAGCAAATACAAGAAGAGAAATCGGTACGCCAAATTCTCGACAAACTTAAAATTCTGGGCGAAAATAACTTATATATTTTCGATCGCGACATTTTAACTTTAAGGGCTGCCGAAGCCGCGCCTAACGCAACCGCTTGATATAAAAGGTGAAACCTTTCCATAAGGTTTCACCTGCTTCTCCAATAATTAATTACTTTACGGATAGACCATAATTATATGGATGTTAATAGTTTACGTAGTAAAACACCCATCGAGCTATTAGCACCTGCCCGAAATGTCGATTTTGGAAAAGCAGCCATTAATTGCGGTGCCGATGCCGTATATATTGGGGCATTGCAATTTGGCGCGCGATCGGCTGCAGGGAATACCATTAACGATATTGCCGAATTAATTGGTTATGCCCATTTCTATAGGGCAAAAGTTTATGCAACGTTAAATACTATTCTGTATAATAATGAGTTAGATGATGTTCAACGTCTCATTCATCAATTATACGAGTCGGGCATCGATGGAATAATAATTCAGGACATGGGTATCCTCGAAATGGATTTACCTCCAGTTCAACTAATTGCCAGCACTCAAACTCATAACAATACAGTCGAAAAAGTTCAGTTTCTCGAAAAAGTTGGCTTCTCGCGAATTATACTCGCTCGCGAACTTTCACTAACTGAAATACAAACTATTAGAAATAGCACTTCATTTGAGCTCGAATGCTTTGTTCACGGCGCATTGTGCGTGTCGTATAGTGGGCAATGCTATATGAGTGAGGCTATTTGCGGTCGAAGTGGAAATCGCGGTGCATGTGCACAACCTTGCCGGTCGATGTACAATTTGCTCGATAAGGATAAAAATATAATCGTTAGAAACAAACATTTACTTTCGCTAAAGGACTTACAACTATCCGATTACCTCGAAAATCTTCTTTCCGTAGGCATAACTTCTTTTAAAATTGAAGGTCGATTAAAAGATGTTAGTTATATAAAAAATACAGTTACCCATTATCGGCAACGAATCGATAAAATACTCGAAAACAATTCATTATACACTAAAAGCTCATCCGGTAAAACCGAAATAACGTTTCAACCCGATACCGAACGAACGTTTAACCGAGGCTTTACCCCGTATTTTTTGAATGGCCGAACCGAAAAGGTTACTTCCTTCCTCACTCAGAAATCGCTTGGTAAGAGAATCGGCGTAATTACCGAAGTCGAAAAAAACTGGTTCAAGGTTAATGGCGAGAAGCTTACGAATGGCGATGGAATATGCTTCTTTACCCCGCAAGGCCATAGCCGTCAATCTAAGAACTGTAAGTGTCTGACAATGAGTAGTGGGTGCTATTTTTCA
>JANYAP010000140.1 GCA_025361285.1 Bacteroidales bacterium
TAAATTGGAAATTATTGCCAATGCGCTTTCGCAAGCGAACATGTATGTGCAAAGTGTTACTTTAGATGGTGTTCGATTGGAAAAGCCTTTTATTACTCATAACCAGATAATTAATGGCAAAAGGCTTGTTTTTGAAATGGGGTCTAAACCAAAATATTAGGGTTGCATCGTTATGTTTTGCTCATTAAGGAAATTTCAAAATCACTAAGCTTTTCGTGTATCAAAAGCATCGCGCAAACCATTGCCAAGAAAGTTGAATGAAAGTATCAAAAACATAATTGCCATACCAGGCATTATGGCCAAATAAGCCTGATCGAGAATAATGTATCCGTAATGATCCTTTATAATGTTTCCCCACGATGGTACTGGCGGCTGAACTCCTATGCCCAGAAAGCTTAAGCCTGCCTCCATTAAGATAGCCGACGAAAAATTGGCCGCCGAAATAATTACCACTGGACCTACAATATTTGGCATTATGTGCCTAAAAATAATACGAAAATTGCCAAAGCCCAATGCTCGTGCGGCTTCTATAAATTCCTTTTCTCGAAAGCTCATTACCTGGCCGCGAACTACACGAGTAACTTCCACCCACATTGTAAGTCCAACAGCAACAAACACTTGCCAGAAACCTTTGCCTAGTACAAGTGTAATACTCAATACCATTAGCAGCGTTGGCACCGACCATACTACATTTACAAACCACATTATTACATCGTCGGTCTTTCCGCGAAAATAGCCTGCCAAAACGCCAAGCGACAGGCCTATTAATAGCGATATAAATACCGATATAAAACCAACCGAAAACGATACTCGAGTGCCTATAATTAAGCGACTTAGCATATCGCGCCCAAAGCGGTCGGTTCCCAAAAGGTAACTTTTAGTAATTAGTTGCTTTTGTATAATGGTATTCTGAAGGTTTACTTTTGAAATTCTCATCGGTTTGCCCGAAATGTCAATAAATGAATAACTTAAATCGGTATTTTTGCGAATGTTTTTTTCGCTTTTTATTGCGTGAACTGCGTTAACAATGTGATATTTCGTTTCGAATGTTGTGTCGTTCAATCCGTTGGAATATTCTTTCACAATTAAATAATCGCCCTCGAAACGGAAAGTATCGATGGGAATGGATGTATATCGTTTTTCTTTGCCAAAAAGCATTGTGTGCCAAACCGACCTAGGTTGTGTAGTTTGGTTTTTGCGAATAAGAGCCATTTTTACAGTAAACAATGGTGGTTTAGCTGCAATCGAAAGTATCTGATCGTTAGCAAACGGGGTTGAATCGGGAACAATTACATAGCCGAGCACAGCCACAACAAACAATAACGAAATAAACGCTAACCCAATAATGGAGAGTTTGTTCGACATTAAGCGTTTTAGGATGGAGGTTTCTGTCATTGTGTGGCGCAGTCTAATGTTTTATTGTTCGGTCTTTCCATAAGGTTGTTGAAAAAATGGCTGAAAGCACAGTGTAACAGATGTAAAGGAAGTAAAAACTTTGCACAATGGGAAACAGCCACATTAACCGTTTTTTGCGAAAGAAGCTGGTTACGCGGGCTAAGAAAACAAAATCGGCTGAACATTTTGTGATAAAGAGAATAATAAACGGCATGAAATCACTCATACAAATACCATAGATTATTGTACCTAATAAAGTTGCATTCATTAATAATACAATAGAGGCGGTAACAATAGTGTCGGTATCGGTATAAAACTTTGCCTTTGAAGTCCACCGTTTTCGTTGATTTAAAAACGACGATAGGTTTGTTGTTAATTTGGTGTAAACCAATGCATTGATTGATTTTAGGTAATGAATGCCTTGCGGGTATTTGCGTTTTATTTCGTGCATCAGAAACATATCGTCGCCCGATTGCGTTTTGGTCTCATTATAAATATGTTGAATATCGCCATAAATGCTTTTCGGAAACGCAATGTTCGCTCCGTTGCTCATTACTGCATGCCCAATGGCGGCAGAACCAGCCGTTGAACCCTGAAGGCTTAGAATTTCCAATGCCTGCATATTTCCAAAAAATGAGTTGGAAATTCCGCAAACTGGCCCCAAAAGCAACGTTGGTGCAAAATCGTTAAAATAACTAGCTATTGTTGAAAGCCAAGTTTTGGAAACTCGGCAATCGGCATCGGTGGTAATAATAATTTCGCCAGTAGCGGCTTCAATGCCTTTATTTAGTGCAGCTTTTTTGCCAGTAAGGTTTTCGGGCAACGATATTACGTGGTAGTTTTCTAACGATATAGATTTTGCTTCTAACAACGAATTGTCGGTGGAATGGTCGTCAACTACAATAATTTCGGTCAAATTCGATGGGTAATTTTGTAGTTGTATATCGCTAAGTAGTTGTTTTGTATTTGTTTCCTCATTTCGCATAGGTACAATTATCGAAATAACCGAGTGAAATTGCCTAGGAGTTGGTGCATAGGACTTTAGCCTTTCCCAGCCATAAAAAAACATAGTTATTATCACCAGATATAGGCTTCCTGCAACAATAACTATAACAATCATGTAGAAGGTTGGTATTTATTTCTTAGGTAGGTATTTATCAATTTTCGAGAACAAAACTCCAATGTTTATAGGCTTGCTAACATAATCAACGCATCCAACTTCGAGGCATCGTTCTTTATCTTCCGACATTGCGTTGGCTGTTTGTGCAATAATGGGTAAATTTTTTCGTAGCGATTGTATTATGCGTGTGGCATCTAGCCCACTCATTTCGGGCAGTTGAATATCCATTAAAACAATGTCTATTTCGGGTTTTGTACGGCAATATTCAATTGCACGTAGCCCATTTTCGGCATGTAAAATTGTTGCTCCGGTTTTGCGAAATACACCTTCAAGAAACTTAAAACTTACCTTGTCGTCTTCAACAATAAGGAATGAGCGATCGCTCCAATCAAATACGGTTTGTGTTTCCTCTATTGGTTTTAAAAGATTATCGTCGTCGAAAGTAGGGATGTAAGGAACTGTAAAATAAAATGTTGACCCTTTGTGAAGTTCCGATGTCATCCAAATATGCCCGCCCAAAAGTTCAATCAATCCACGCGATATAGCAAGTCCAAGTCCCGATCCTCCAAATTTGCGCGTTAAGGAGTCGTCGGCTTGGGTAAACCTATCGAAAACTAGTTTCTGTTTTTCTTTCGATATTCCTATGCCAGTATCTTTCACGTAGCATTCTAACACCTTGTCTTTTAGTTGATAACCAAATTCCACACTTCCGCATTCGGTAAATTTAATGGCGTTTCCTAACAGATTAATATATATTTGACGGATACGGTCGGGGTCGGTAAATATGTTAAGGTTATCGGGTAAGCTCCTTACAGCTACTAGGTTAAGGTTTGGTTTCGAAATATATACTGGGCTCGACTTGAAAAGGGCATATAATTGATCGAGTAATGAGTTAAGGCGGAACGACTTACGTATAATTTTCATCTGCCCTGCTTCAATTTTCGAAACGTCAACTATGTCGTCGATTAAATTAAGTAACGTTTCGCTATTTTTATTAATAAGTTCAACGTACTCAATTCTGTTTTCGTTGCTAATATCGGGTATCGCAAGTAGCTGAGTCATACCTACTATGCCGTTCATTGGCGTGCGTATTTCGTGGCTCATATTTGCCAAAAAGGCCGATTTGAGTCTGTCGGATTCTTCGGCTTTTTCCTTTGCACGAATTAATTCGTTTTCCAACTGTTTTCTATGAAGCGATATAGATGCCTGATACAGAAACGTTTCGATAATTCTTTGATCTTTAATCTCGTTATTTACTTTTGTTCCAATTAATACAGCTCCATACAAGTTACCACCCCGCATTAGGCCCATGGAATAGAATTGCCCAAGGTTAAGCAATTGCTCAATTTTAGTGCTGTTATCGATAGAAATATGACCAAGAGTTGCCTGATATAGTCCGCCCGAAACAGGATACAGCGTTTGATTGTGCCCTAATATATTGTTCAAAAAACGTCGATTTACACGCATTTTTATTTCTTCGGGGTTTCGGCCCAGTATTTGAAGTATATCATTAAGATTTCGGTTTATGCCCGAAATGAAACGAACTGATAATGAGCTTTCTGCTTCGTTGAACGATGAAACTAAAATGATTGAATTACGAGTTAATTCAGCAAGCTTTTTGCCTATAAAAATAAATATGTCGTCGTCGTTGGCAAAGCTTAGAAATTTCAATGCAGTATTCGATAGGAATACCAGATTGCTATTGTAATTGCGTTCACTATCCGCGGCATTTCGGTGATGGGTTATGTCGCTAATCATCATAATCTGTCGCAACAATTCACCTTGTCGGTTAAATATAGGGAAGCACCTATTCCAAACCCATAATACTGAGCCATCGGGCCGTATTATTCGATATTGAGCATCAAATTTCCGATTTTTTTTGAATTGGTCGGTCGATACAATCGATTGAAAATTAGCCTTGTCGTTTGGGTGTATAAATTCGATAAAAAAGTTAGGTTTTTGAGGAACGCTTGCTCCCGAAATGCCAAATATTTTTTCGAACGCTGGATTCCAATAAAGTACTGTATAATCGTTTTGAAGTACAATAGCATCGGATGTGTTTTCGGCTAATTGCTTAAATTTTATCTCGCTTTCTTCAATAGTTTTTTCGAATCGTTTTCGGTAGGTTAAATCGCGTACTGCTGCAACTTTTACCGTACGGTCGCGGTAAGTAAAAGGTCGCGAAAGTATTTCAACATCAATTAGTTCTCCATTTTTTTTTCGCAAAACAGTATCGTAAGTCATCTGTATGCCCGAGCGTATGCTTTGAATAGCCTCTTTTCGGTGCTCAATAACCATTATTTCCAGCACATTTCTGCCCATCAATTCCTCCACCGAATAGCCTACCATCGATGTCATTTGCTGGTTTATATCGATAATTGTACCGTTTTCGTGAAATACAATACCTTCGTAAGTGGAGTCGGCGAGCTGTTTGAATCGGCTTTCGCTTTCGCGAAGACCTTCTTCAATATTTTTAAATTTCAACACATTCTCTTCCAGAGCCTTAATTCTCTTTTCAAGGTTTCCGTTCAATGTAATAAGCTCTTCCTTCGAAAGGTTTACGGTCATATTCATAAATCAAATACTCAATGCAGCAAATTATAATAAAATATGTTCATCTGCAAATACGATTACCATTTTTTAAAAAAATTATCGTAACTGCTCTGATTCATAGGCTGTAAACAAGAGGCTTTAGGCTTTAGGAATTTTATCGCAACCTTTATAATCGTACGTTATTTTTTTAAATCTTAGTGGAAAAATATGAACCATAAAAACAATTTTATTACCTTATTGTTGCGACAATAATATTTAAGCATAAACTCTTACAAATGACTGATTACCAACTAATGAGTCAGGTGTTCTGAGCCTACAGTCTACAGTCTACAGTCTACAGCCTACAGCCTCTAACCTTAATAGTTCGTATTGTTATCAAATAAGCAAACCTATCCAACAAGCCGATAAAAGTGAAGCAAATGTGCCAGCCAACATTGCCTTCATTCCTAGGCTCGAAACCTGATCGCGTTTTTCGGGTGCAAGCGAGCTTATGCAAGCAATTTGAACCCCAATTGATGCAAAATTGGCAAAACCCGAAAGACAATATGTAACCATTATTATGGTTTTTTGTTCGGCAAAAGCGCCTGCCGTTTTTAAGTCCGACAAGCTTAAATAGCCAATAAACTCAGTAAGAACAATTTTTTCGCCTAGTAAACGCCCGGCTATAACTATGTCCTGCGGGCAAATACCTATAATCCACATAATTGGGGCAAATATGTATCCTAGTATTAGTTGAAGCGAAAGAGTATTGTATTTACCCGATGTAGCGGCGGTTATAAGCTCATTTAAATGAGTGAAATTACCTAATTTTAACGCTACAAAATTAAATAAAGCAATAAACGCCACAAAAACAATTAGCATAGCGGCAACATTTACTGCAAGCTTTAGTCCATCGGACGTGCCAGCCGATATTGCGCTGAGTACGCTTGTTTGCTTCAAGTTATTGTCGATGTGAATCTTATATTCAAGTACACTATCCTGAGGGATAAGCATCTTTGCTATAACAATCGACGCAGGTACGGCCATTACCGAAGCTGCAATAAGATGTTTTGCAAACAAAAGTTGGTTTGCGGGGTTGGAACCTCCCAAAAAACTTATATATGCCCCAAGTACACTCCCTGCTAGCATCGACATGCCCGCTACCATTAGCTGAAATATTTCGGGGCGCGACATTGTATTTAAATACGACTTTATTAGCAACGGCGATTCGCTTTGCCCCAAAAACATATTTGCCGATGTAGCAAGGCTTTCGGCGCCCGATAAATTAAATAATCGTTGCAGCATCCAAGCAAAAATTTTAACCAAGCGTTGTACTATACCATAATAATACAACGCTCCTGTTAAAGCACCAAAAAACACTATTACTGGAAGTATCTGAAAAGCAAATATATACCCTGTTTTGCTTGAGTCCACAAGGTTTCCGAACACAAAACGCGAACCTTCCTTTGAGAAATCTAAAAGGTAAATAAATATCTTTCCTATAACTTCAAATGCTTTGTAGAATGCGGGAATGTATATAACGCCTATGCCTAGAAGAATCTGTAAAACAAGTCCGTTAATTACTATTTTCCACGATATTTTTCTTCTATTTTCGCTAAACAAGTAACAAAGCCCTATTATGAATACAACTCCGAGTAACCCTCGTAAAACTCCGTAAAAAGTTATTTCATGAGAAGGTTCATTCATTACACCTTATCTCTATTGTTAAGTTCGTCGCGAATAAGAGATGCTCGTTCGTAGTTTTCCTTACTTATAGCCGCTTCCAACAAATCCGTTAGCTCTTTCGAATTCATGTTTTTAAATTCGTCGTGGCTTTTTGAGGTGGCTTTAGCCTCCGTTTTCAGCTCGTCCTGTTCGCTTTTTATATTTTTAGTGTCGTTTTCGAAATCAATTATAATACCAGCACGGCTTAAAATATCTTCGGTGGTATAAATAGGACTTTTACACCTCAAAGCCAGTGCAATAGCATCGGATGTTCGGGCATCAATAGATATTCGGGTTTGACCGTTGTCGCAAATAAGTTTCGAGAAGAAAACACCCTCTTCGAGCTTGTAAATATTTACTTCCACCACATTTATTTTAAATGCTGAAGCAAAATTTACAAATAAGTCGTGCGTTAGCGGTCTAGGTGGCTTTAAGCCCTCAAGTTGAATAGCAATAGCCTGAGCCTCAAACCCTCCAACAATTATAGGAACTCTCCGTTGTCCATTTTCTTCACTAAGAACCAAGGCGTAAGCTCCCGACTGGGTTTGACTATATGAAATACCTAAAACATTAAGCCTAATCTTACTCACGTGAGAAATTTCTTTTTTTAGTTAATTTTGTACGCAAATATAATGAAATCGGAATAACTTTTTAGCGAAATATACAAACACGAAATTATTACAATTAATTATTTAAATTGTTTGTTGTTGATTGAAAGTTTTATATTTTTGCAGTCCATTTTGTAATAACAGAAAAACCAATATAATGTACGCAATAGTTGATATAGCTGGGCAACAATTTAAGGTTGAGAAGGACCAGAAAATATTTGTTCACCGTCAGGAAGCCGCAGAAGGTGATAGTTTATCGTTCGATAAAGTATTGTTGATTGATGACAACGGTGATGTAAAAGTTGGTGTACCAACAGTTGTTGGAGCTACAATTTCGGCCAAGGTATTGGCTCATGTTCGTGGAGATAAGGTTCTTGTATTCAAAAAGAATCGTCGTAAAGGGTATCAGAAAATGAATGGTCATCGCCAAAATTTTACCCAATTACAAGTTGAAGCAATTAGCATTTAAAAGTTTAGAATTTTAAAAGTATTCGAAAATGGCACATAAAAAAGGAGCGGGTAGTTCGCGAAACGGTAGAGAATCGGAAAGCAAACGCCTAGGTATTAAATTGTTTGGTGGTCAAGGCGCCAAAGCTGGAAATATTATCGTTCGCCAACGCGGAACGGTTCATAACCCAGGCTTAAATGTTGGTATTGGAAAAGACCATACATTATTCGCTTTAACCGATGGAATGGTTGAATTTAGAAGAAAAACCGATAACAAATCGTTCGTTTCTGTTGTTCCTTTTGCTGGATAAACGAAATAGAATTTTTTCCATATTGTCTCCTGCATATTTTACAATAGTAATGTTGTAAATTTGCGGGAGTTTTGCATTTAAGTAACTGAATATTATACATATAAATTATGCTTACCGTAAAATTTATTGAAGAAAACATAGATTATGTTATTGAACGATTGGCTGTTAAGCGTTTTAAGGGAGAGGAAATTATCGACAACATAATAGACCTCGATAAGAAACGTAGGCAAATTCAAAACCAGAACGACAATATTCAGGCATCGTTAAATACTATTGCTAAAGAAGTTGGATTACTATTTAAAGCTGGAAAAACTGCTGAAGCCGATGCCGCTAAATTAAAAACAGCCCAGCTTAAGGACGAATCGAAACAGCTAACCACCGAGCAGGAAGAAACCGAGCAGAAGCTTAAAGCACTATTACTGCAAGTGCCTAATATTCCGCACATTTCGGTTCCTTCAGGTAATGGTGCCGACGATAATTTATTAGTTCGGTCGGGTGGAAAAATGCCAACACTCGCTTCCGATGCTGTTCCACATTGGGATTTAGCAAAAAAATACGATATTATCGATTTCGAACTCGGCAACAAACTTACCGGGGCAGGCTTTCCAGTGTATATTGGTAAAGGGTCAAAACTACAACGTGCCTTAATTAATTTTTTTCTCGACGAAGGCGAAAAGTCTGGATATAAGGAATATATGGTACCTTTGATGGTTAACGAAGATTCTGGATATGGCACAGGACAACTTCCCGATAAGGAAGGTCAAATGTACCATGCAACTTTAGATAACCTTTACCTTATACCTACAGCCGAGGTGCCTGTAACCAATATTTGGCGCGATGTTATTGTTAACGCATCGGAACTTCCTATTAAAGCCACAGCATATACGCCATGTTTTCGCCGCGAGGCTGGATCGTATGGTAAAGATGTACGTGGTCTTAATCGTTTGCATCAGTTCGACAAAGTAGAAGTTGTTCAAATTCAACATCCTACGAAATCGTACGAAACGCTGGAAGAAATGGTAAACCACGTGGAAAATCTTGTAAAAAAACTCGAATTGCCATACCGCATTGTTAAGCTTTGTGGGGGAGATATGGGTTTTACGTCGGCGCTAACCTACGATTTTGAGGTTTATGCCGCCGCTCAGCAACGTTGGCTCGAGGTAAGTTCGGTCTCGAATTTCGAATCGTTTCAAGCGAATCGTTTGAAATTGAGGTATAAGGACGATGCCGACAAGAAACCTAATTTAGCACACACGCTTAATGGAAGCGCACTGGCATTGCCGCGTATTGTGGCCGCTTTGCTCGAAAACAACCAAACACCAAATGGAATAATAATCCCCGAAATACTTAGGCCTTATACTAGGTTCGACGTAATTGATTGATGAATAATATATTGGAAAAAGAGCGCATCATTTTAGGTATCGATCCAGGAACCAGTATTATGGGGTACGGTATTATTAAAGCTATTGGCAACAAACCCGAATTAGTTGTTTTGGGAGTGATTGATCTTCAGAAAATTAGCGATCATTTTGTAAAGCTGAAAATGATTTTCGATCGAACTGTTTCACTTATCGACGAATATAAACCCGACGAACTGGCCATTGAAGCTCCATTTTTTGGGAAAAACGTACAATCGATGCTTAAGCTAGGTAGGGCGCAGGGTACAGCAATTGCCGCTGGCTTGTCGCGAACCATTCCAATATTCGAATATGCTCCGCGCAAAATTAAACTTGCCATAACTGGCGAAGGAAATGCTTCGAAAGAGCAAGTTGCAGCAATTTTACAACGTTTACTTTCGCTTAAGGAAATACCCGAAAACCTCGATGCAACCGATGGATTGGCAGCTGCAATGTGTCATTTTTATCAAAATAAAGCTTTTCTTGGGGTAAAATCGGTAAAAGGATGGAAGGATTTTATTAGTAAAAACCCCGATAAAATAAAATAGGAACTTGCTAGGCTGGAGGCTAGAGGCTGGAGGCTGGAGGAGCTTCGGTGCAACCAATACAATAGAACCTTAAATGCAAGTTGAAATATATTGGTTATTCGGCAAAAACAGCGTGAATGAAACTGTAAGTATTACAAAAAATTGGTAAATAAACATGGAAATAAGGTAGGTTTAATAGTTGTTATTTTTTACTATGGTTTTAAATACCTTATAATCAATATTTTAACCTTAGTAGAAATATGTAAGCCCCATCTTCCTCCTATAACACACAATGCCAACTGTCATTCCGAACGGAGTGAGGAACCTAGCGAAGCGATTTCACCGAAGGTAATCTCGTGATTTGCTTTTTAGGTACAACACCCGATACTCATTTAACTTTAATTCGGCCTGCTACAGCCTCTAGCCTACAGTCTAAAAAGCTGCTAAATTGCATTATAAGCTTGCGATATTTTTACTGCCATTGCTTTAAACTCTTCAGTATCAAGCTTTAATTTAGGTTGCGAAAAATCGATATCATTACCTCCATTTATAGGAATAAGATGTATGTGTGCATGAGGCACTTCAAGTCCTAAAACTGCAATGCCTATTCGTTTACAAGGGGTTACAATTTCGATTGCGCGAGCCACTTTTTTAGCGAATATTATCATTCCGCCTAGGGTAACATCGTCGATATCAAATATATAGTCGATTTCGGTTTTGGGAATTACTAATGCGTGCCCACGCACCAAAGGATTAATATCGAGAAAAGCATAATAGTTTTCGTTTTCCGCAATTTTGTACGATGGTATTTCTCCGCTCACAATTCTCGAAAAAATTGAAGCCATAGTGTTGTTATTTAGATATTTCCATAATTTCGAACGACATCCTACCTGAAGGAACACTTATTTCAACAACATCGCCAAGCTTTTTGCCTAATAAACCTTGGGCAATAGGCGTGCTTATCGATAATTTTCCTTCTTTTAAATTTGCTTCCTGCTCGGCAACCAAAATATATTCCAAAACAGCCTTTGTAAGCAAGTTTTTAATTTTAACACGGTTAAGTATCTGAACTTTAGAAGTATCGATACGCGACTCGTCGATTATTCGCGAATTTGCAACAATGTTTTCGAGTTTGGCGATTCGAGCTTCGAGCATGCCCTGAGCCTCCTTGGCAGCATCGTATTCGGCATTTTCCGACAAGTCGCCTTTATCGCGCGCTTCAGCTATCTGATGCGAAATACTTGGTCGCTCAACTGTTGTTAGTTGCTCCAACTCACTTTTCAATTTATGTAATCCCTCTTCAGTTAAGTACGAAATAGCCATAATGATATACCTCCAAGATTTAAGCTAATATAAAACAAAAAAGAATCTCGATTGCCCGAAACCCTTTCTATATACAAAAGTAACTTTTTTAATAATGCAAACCGTTTAAAATAATACTATCTATATACACTACTTTGGTACATTTTTGTAACTTATTAATAATTAACAAGTTGAAATGCATAGAAACAAGTTGAAATATTTTTATATTTCTATGTATTTTAACGTATTACAAATACGCGGAAATTGAAAAATTATAAGTTTACCGAACTATTGTATTAATTACCTATAATAAAAAAATACAAAATGATTTTTGACGAATTTACGAAAAGGTTTTTTTAAAAGAAAAGCTAAAAGTATTTTCTATTAAGAATTTCGGAATAAATAACAGCCTTTCTCATTTCGTTTTCATCCATAAATAAGTATCTGTCCGAAACGTATTCATTTTTAGTAATATTTATAGTGTTTACATTTCCGGTTGGTATGGATTCAATCGGGTTTATAAAATCTTTTTGCAATTCGTTTGAAACTAAAATAGGTTCAAAAGCTTGTGTTTTAATTGGTTCAGGTTCGTATTCCCATTGTTCGTGTTTTGGGTATTTTTTATCGTTGGCTGGCTTCATACCAGTTAATTCACCGAAAACATCTTCCAATTCCTTTTGCCATGGAGCTTGTGTAGGTTGCGGTTCGTTGGCAGTTTGCTGAGGTATCGTTTTCTGTTTGTTTTTATTTTTCCCCACGGTGCTTATAATCAGTAAAATAATACTGATTATTATATACAACAGGCTATTTGATTCTGCTTCCATAATTAATTTAGTGTTTATGTCGAAATATGTGCTTTATAAAACATTCGTGGTATCTATTGTTAAACTTATCGGCCTGTTTACGAGACTGTTTCATTCTCTTTCTGGTTTCCGCAGTTTGCAAGCTCATGCGGTGGTTGGTATCTTTTTTTTTTGCTGTTAAATATGCTTCTTTTATATCGGTTTTTTGTCGATTGGCTTTCGCTTGAGCTTTTACAACCTTTCGGCTTTGAGCATTACCAGTTTGAGGTAGCGAAATACCAATAAAAAACATCAACAAAAAAAATATTGTGCGATACAATTGCATACCTTTGACCTCATAAAAAAGCTGCGTATGAATTTCGACAAACCAAAGATAACGAAAAATTTGATATTTGTTATTTTGACAGTAATGTTATGTTGCTGTAAAAACGATAATATCGATTTAATTCCGTATGTTCCAGTGCAACAAACTGTTAATTCGGGTGAAATTGCAACTTTTGGCATTAATACTGCAATTAAAAAGCCAGGCGGTAATAAAGGTTTAATTATTTACCGAAAAAGTTCCGATGAATTTGTTGTATTCGATAGAATTTGTACTTATTTTCCGAATGATACGTCGGCAGTAGTTTTGGAAGAATCGCAGCAAATTGCTATATGTCCGAAATGCGAATCGCGGTTTATATTAATCGACGACGGATCGAAAACCAACGATGGTCCTGCTCAATTGCCACTTAGGAAGTACAGATGTTTTTACGAGAACGGTCGATTAACAATTGTAAATTAAAAAAGCCAGCTAATATTAGCCAGCTTTTTTAATTCACTTAATCGGTAAGTTTTTTTTTGATTTTACCACTTTGTTTATTTGTAGTATCTTGAAATACATAGAAATAATGAAATATTTATTTATCTTCAATTATTCTTTTAATCTAGTACAAATGAACTGATTGCACATAATTACTTATCTATTATTACAACACTTCGGTACATTTTTTCAACTTGCTTATAATTAACAACTTGAAAAAAGATAGAAACTAGTAGAAATATTTCTATGTATTTCAACGTATTGCTAATACGTTGAAATTGAAAAATTAGAGGTTTACCGAACTATTATTATTAGTTGTACCAGCCTGTTTTAATACCTATAATGTTCTGGTTTATAAGGACCATCGGGCGAAACGCCTAAATATGCTGCTTGCTCTTTCGAAAGTGTTGTAAGCTTTACGCCTAATTGCTCCAAATGCAGGCGTGCTACTTCTTCATCGAGTTTTTTCGAGAGACGGTAAACGTCAACTTTGTATTCGTTTTTCCATAAGTCTAATTGTGCAAGTGTTTGATTTGTAAACGAATTACTCATTACAAACGATGGATGACCAGTAGCACAACCTAAATTTACTAAACGACCTTCGGCTAGAAGAAATATTGCATTTCCGGTAGGAAAAACGTATTTATCTACCTGTGGCTTAATGTTAACGTGCTTAATGCCAGGGAAATTAACTAGCTTATCTACTTGTATCTCGTTATCGAAATGGCCAATGTTACATACAATTGCCTGATCTTTCATCTGTTTCAAATGATCGATAGTAATTACATCTTTGTTTCCGGTAGTTGTAACATATATATTACCCTCTTTTAGAGCATTTTCTATTGTTGAAACTTCGAAGCCTTCCATTGCAGCTTGTAGAGCGCAAATAGGGTCTATTTCTGTAACTATTACGCGTGCTCCGTACGATTTCATCGAACGTGCGCATCCTTTTCCTACGTCGCCATATCCTAGTACAACAACAACTTTTCCGGCAATCATTACATCGGTAGCACGTTTTATGCCATCGGCAAGCGATTCCTGGCAGCCATAAAGGTTGTCGAACTTCGATTTGGTAACCGAATCGTTAACATTTATTGCAGGGAAAAGCAATTCGCCTTTTTCTTTCATCTGGTATAACCGATGCACGCCTGTTGTTGTTTCTTCCGACACGCCTTTCATTTCTTTGGCAAACCGATGCCATTTTTGGTTGTCGTTGGCTAAAATTTTCTTTAGAAGATCGAGAATTACGCCTTCTTCTTTATTTTCGGGGGTTTTGTTAAGAATTGTTGGGTCGTTTTCGGCTTTGAATCCAAGGTGTATCAACAGAGTAGCATCGCCGCCATCGTCAACAATAAGGTTTGGTCCTTTTCCGCCAGGGAAGTTAAGAGCCTGTTCGGTACACCACCAGTATTCTTCGAGGGTTTCGCCTTTCCAAGCAAATACGGGTATGCCCGCTTTCGCGATGGCTGCCGCAGCATGGTCCTGAGTTGAGAATATGTTACAACTTACCCAGCGTACGTCGGCGCCAAGTTCTTTTAGGGTTTCAATAAGCACAGCTGTTTGTATTGTCATGTGCAACGAACCCATAATTCGCGAGCCTTTTAGTGGTTTTTGAGATGAATAACGTGCGCGAATGGCCATTAAGCCTGGCATTTCCTTTTCGGCAATTTCTATTTCTTTACGTCCAAAATCGGCCAAACCTATGTCGGCAACTTTGTATGGAAGATTGTCAGTAAACATATTTGTATTCAGTTTAATTAATTGTTTATAATGGAATGCAAAAATATAATAATAGTTACTTTAGTCCTAATATTTTAAGTACTTCTTCTTTGTCGGCTATTAGTTGCTTTGTTAACTGCTCTAATCCAGCGAATTTAATTTCGTTGCGCACTCGGTTTCTGAAAATTATGGTTAGCTCCTGACCGTAAATATCATCTTGAAAATCAATAATATGTGCTTCAATTGTTTGTTGTGGAGTTACTTCGTTTAATGTAGGCCGAAAGCCAATGTTTAGCATTGCGGGGTGTAATTTACCGTTTATTTTGACCCAAACCGCATATACACCTGTTTTTGGAACTATTTTATAATTGTGTGTTACTTTTATATTTGCCGTAGGAAACCCAATTGTTCTACCTATTTTATTGCCAACTATTACATTTCCTGTAAGTTGATATTGATAACCGAGGTATTTATTGGCGGTTTCAACATCGCCATCGAGCAAGGCTTTACGAATGAGGGTTGAGCTTATTTCGACGTTGTTTATCGATTTGGCGGTAAGCTGCTCAGTTGTGAACTTGTAAGTTGAAGCAATTTCCGAAATAAGGTCGAAATTTCCCAAACGATCGTGCCCAAAATGATGGTTATAACCTATAATTAAGTGATTTACATTCAATTTTGATACGAGAATATCTGCAATGTAATCCTTCGATGATAATTTTGAAAGTTCTATTGTGAATGGAATAATTACAACATGGTGAATACCAAACCTTTCGAGTAAAACTAATTTTTCGTCGATTGAATTAATCAATTTAAGGGAATCGACTTTTTTTAAAACATCTCGAGGATGTGGCCAGAATGTAACTACAACTGATTCGCCTGATATTGAAGCAGCTACAGCTTTAACTCGATTTAAAATTTCCTGATGCCCTACATGCACACCATCGAAAACTCCAGAGGTTATAACTGGTTTACTGATAGTTAAATTATTATAATTGTTGTGAATTTTCAATGCAGGTAAATATCGCGTGTGGGTACAAGAAACTACAACTAATTAATTTTGAGGAGAATAATAATGGGAATGGTGTTAGTCGCTAGTAATAAATTCATCGAGCCTGCCAATGCTTTGTTCACTTTCGATAAAATTAAAAGGCGTTTTAATAAACGATTTTAAATGTATTCCTAAATCGAGCATATCTTCATCGCCTTCTTCGTAGAACCAATTTATTGTAATTTCATGTCCTTTATCGTAAATATCGTCGAGGGCTTTTAAAATATCGAATACACACTTCGATGATGAAGTGTCGAGGTAATCGAAACTAAAGTTAGATACTGTTTTTGTCTCATTTTCAGGATTATACTCCTTAATCCAGTCAACAATTGGCTTGAATATTTTTTTAGAATCCTCAGGTATCGATCTTCCGCTGAACTGAAAAAGACCTTTTTCGAGGCTAACGTATGGCGATTTCGAGGTTTTATTTAGTAGAAGTTTTTCCATTATTCTTGTATTCCTAAACGAACGATTATCAATCAATTAAATAGATCAAAAAAGCAGATACTGTTGATGGTCAATTTAAATCGAAAATTATCAGGTAAATTTTTGTTTTTTCGTTTTGTAAATACAAATGTATTAATTTACTTTTAATTAAACACAAAAAGAGGCGAGTTAATTACGTTTTACGTAAAGCCCACCTCTTTAAGTTATCTTTAATGCTTGTAAACTACTTATTATC
This sequence comes from Bacteroidales bacterium, assembly GCA_025361285.1. GTDB lineage: Bacteria > Bacteroidota > Bacteroidia > Bacteroidales > JAAUTT01 > JAAUTT01. The sequence continues at coordinate 16,419 of JANYAP010000140.1, forward strand.
AGTATAATTAGAATATACTCTTTGAATTCCTTCGCTAAGATTTACCGAATATTTCCAGCCTAATTTCTGTAATTTGGTAACATCGAGCAGTTTCTGCGGTGTGCCATCGGGTTTGGTGTTGTCCCAAATTAAATTGCCTTTAAAGCCAACGGTTTTCTTAACTATTTCGGCTAATTCGAGAATTGTTAAATCGGTTCCCGAGCCAATGTTTATGTGGGTATTCCTAATTTCACCTGTTACGTTTTCCGACATTTTTACAAGATCGGCGAAGTCTATTTTGTTCATAATGAATACGCAAGCAGCGGCAAGGTCGTCGGAATAAAGAAATTCGCGTTTTGGAGTTCCTGTGCCCCAAAGGGTTACGTTTGTTCCCGATTTAGTTTTGCTTATTCCATATTTTTCGAGTTTTTCGAGTATGGTTTTCTCATTGGCCTGTCCGTTAACGCCTTCCACTGGTTTTTTGGAAAAGTCGTTTCTTATTTCATCCCAATCTCCATTTTGTAAAGCTTTGCCTAAGTGCATTTTACGAATTAAAGCTGGCAATACGTGCGATTTTTCGAGGTCGAAATTATCGTTAGGGCCATAAAGGTTTGTGGGCATTACCGATATGAAATTGGTGCCGTATTGCAGATTGTAACTTTCGGCCATTTTTATGCCAGCAATTTTTGCAATTGCATAAGGCTCGTTTGTATATTCGAGTGCCGAGGTTAACAAATGTTCCTCTTTTAAAGGTTGCGGAGCACTTTTAGGATATATGCACGAACTGCCCAAAAACAGTAATTTCTTAACACAATTTAAATACGAGTTGTGTATTATGTTATTCTGTATCTGTATATTATCAAATATAAACTCGGCTCTATAAGTGTTATTTGCAACTATGCCTCCCACTTTTGCTGCTGCCAGAAACACATAATCGGGCTTTTCGGCTTTAAAAAAATCGAAGGTAGCTTGCTGATTTGATAAATCGAGCTCGGTAATAGTTCGTAAAACGAAGTTGTGAAAACCTTCGTCCTTTAATTTGCGAACGATTGCACTACCAACCAAGCCGGTATGACCAGCTACATATATTTTTGCGTCTTTATTCATATTTTTAGTTCATGTTATTCGAAGTAATTTAATGTTTTATAGCCACCATCGCGAAGATAGCGTTCTTTTTTCATAAGCTTTATGTCGCTGGAAACCATATCTTTAACTAAGGCTGGAAGATCGTATTTTGGTGTCCAATTGAGCTTTTTATTTGCTTTCGAAGGATCGCCAATAAGCAATTCTACTTCCGTAGGACGATAGTATCGTTTATCGACGCCAATTACGTTTTTGCCTATTTCGAGTTGGTATTCGGGGTTGTTACACTTTGATATATAGCCTTTTTCGTCCTCGTTGGTACCTTTAAATTCAATTTCAATTCCCACTTCGGCGAAAGCCATACGAATAAAATCGCGAATTTCGGTTGTTATGCCCGTGGCTATTACATAATCCTCAGGTTCAGACTGTTGAAGTATTAAATACATAGCTTCTACATAGTCTTTTGCATGACCCCAATCGCGTTTCGATGAAAGGTTTCCGAGAAAAATTCTGTCCTGCATTCCAAGTGCAATGCGGGCTACGGCGCGGGTAATTTTGCGAGTAACAAAAGTTTCGCCACGTATTGGCGATTCGTGGTTGAACAAAATACCGTTACAAGCGAACATTTTATATGCTTCGCGGTAATTTACTGTTATCCAATAGGCGTATAATTTCGCGCAAGCGTATGGGCTACGCGGATAGAACGGTGTGCGTTCGGATTGCGGAATTTCCTGAACCATACCGTACAATTCGCTTGTAGATGCCTGATAAACACGGGTTTTATCAATTAAGCCCAGCAATCGCACCGCTTCGAGAATACGTAAAGTGCCTATACCATCGGCATTTGCAGTATATTCGGGAGTTTCGAAACTAACACCCACGTGGCTCATTGCCGCAAGGTTGTATATTTCGTCGGGTTGCGTTTCTTGTATTATGCGAATTATATTTGTTGAGTCGGTAAGATCGCCATGATGAAGGATGAAATTTTTATTTTCTTCGTGCGGATCCTGATAAAGGTGATCGATTCTGTCGGTGTTAAAAAGCGAACTTCTTCGTTTTAAACCGTGAACTACATAGTTTTTGCGAAGTAGAAATTCGGCAAGGTAAGCACCGTCTTGACCAGTAACTCCAGTAATTAAGGCAACTTTTTTCATGGTTATATATTAAGGTTACTAAAAACAGAATGCAAAAAAAGCTATAAAAAGGTTATTAACAGTATTTTTTTTACGAAAGCGCCAAAAATGTTGACAAATAGCGTTTTTGGTAATCGTTAAATAGTGCCTCTAAGAAAATTCTTCTTTATTCACATCATATTATTTTTAAGGTGTTCATGAAATCGCTATCGCTAAGTTGTTACTTTTTTGGAAAACATAGCCGAAGGCGGTCTCATGAGCGAAAGCGAATAAAAAAGTAACAAGAAAAATATTTGAAACTCATTGTAAACATTGCTTATATTTATTTTTTTAAACTTTAGCGACTTTTCTTAAAAACACCAAATAATCAAAAAATCAAAGTTGAAACAAAATTGCTAATAAAAGAAATTCTTTGAAAGAAATTCGATAAATTTATCAGTCAACCTTTTCGTAAACTATTGAACCAAAAACGCTATGAAGATACTTCCTCTTGTTAAAAACGACAATATGCTCTTGCCTTACGAAGCTATTATAAATCAACGTCATAACAGGGTTGAAATAACCGAAAAGCGGCTTCTTGGCGGAACTAAAACTCTTTCGGAGTTTGCTTCGGGATACCTTTATTTCGGACTTCACCGCACGAATGATGCATGGGTAATTCGCGAATGGGCTCCAAATGCTACCGGAATTGATTTGATTGGCGATTTTAATGATTGGGGCAAAGCTGAAAAACATACGTTTCGAAAATTAGAAAATGGTATTTGGGATATAATACTCCCATTGAAAACGTTGCAACATTGCATGTTGTTCAAGTTAATTGTAAAATGGAAAGGCGGGCAGGGCGAGCGCATTCCGGCTTGGATTAGAAGGGTTGTTCAGGACGATAAAACACTTATATTCAGTGCGCAAGTTTGGGAACCCGAGCAAAAGTACGTATGGAAGCACCCAAAATACGAGGTTCCAAACCGACCGCCATTGGTGTACGAGGCACATGTTGGTATGGCAACCGAGGAATTTAGAGTAGGCAACTTTAATGAGTTTACCAATAATATTATACCCCGAATTGCCAAAGAAGGCTACAACACTATTCAGCTTATGGCAGTGCAGGAGCATCCATACTATGGTTCGTTTGGCTATCATGTATCGAACTTATTTGCAGTCTCTTCCCGCTTTGGAACTCCCGAAGAATTAAAACGGCTTATCGATACCGCACATAGTTATAATATTGCTGTGATAATGGATATTGTTCATTCTCACGTTGTTAAAAATGAAGTTGAAGGCCTAAATAAGTTCGACGGCTCAGGGTATCAGTATTTTCATACCGGAGCGCGCGGAGTACACCCAGCGTGGGATTCGATGTGTTTCAATTACAGCAAACCGGAAGTAATGAATTTTCTATTGTCGAATTGTAAATTCTGGCTCGAAGAGTATAAATTCGACGGCTTTCGTTTCGATGGCGTAACGAGCATGCTTTATCTCGATCATGGACTGGCAAAGGACTTTGTAGATTATAAAATGTATTTCGACAACAACGAGGACGACGATGCTATAACATATATATCGCTAGCTAACAAGCTTATACACCAGTTGCGACCCGATGCATTAACTGTTGCCGAAGAAATGAGCGGAATGCCTGGCACAGCATCGGCGATTGAGGATGGCGGGCTTGGTTTTAATTATCGTTTGGCGATGGGAACACCCGATTATTGGATAAAAATAATTAAAGAAATACCCGATGAACAGTGGGATGTAGGCAAGCTTTTTTACGAACTGATAAAGAAACGTAACGATGAAAAAACAATAGGTTATGTTGAATCGCACGATCAAGCCTTGGTTGGCGATAAAACATTAGTGTTTAGGTTGATGGATAAAGAGATTTACTTTAACATGAATAAAGACCAATCGAATTTATTGGTTGATAGAGCTATAGCTTTGCATAAAATGATTCGGCTAATGACTATAGCTACCGCTGGAAATGGCTATTTAAACTTTATGGGAAATGAATTTGGGCATCCCGAATGGATTGACTTTCCGAGGGCTGGAAATAATTGGTCGTACCAGTATGCCCGTAGGCAATGGAATTTAGCCGATAACACCAATCTTAAATTTCATTATTTGGGTAATTTCGATAACGTTATGTTGAAGTTTGTTAACGAGTTCGATTTGTTGAACATACCATATATAGAATTGTTGCACGAAAACATTCCCGATCAGGTAGTTGCGTTTAAGAGAGGCGAGCTAGTTTTTGTGTTCAATTTCAACCCTTTAAAATCGTTTAAAGATTATGCATTCCCCTCCGAACCAGGTAAATATGTATTGCAATTAAGTTCCGATTCCGAGCAATTTGGCGGCTTCAATCATGTTAAAGATGAGTCAATTTATTTTACAACTTTTATAAGTGGTAAACCAATGATTAATAATTATTTAAAGATATATATACCAGCACGCACAGCCTTGGTTTTTAAAAAACTACACACTAAAAGTGTTCACGAATTGTAAGATTACGGGTTCCGTTGTCATACCGGCGCAGTGTCGTTGTCATCCCGACGCAGGTCGAGAACCCAAGCGGGCGAGCAACAATAATGCTATAACGTACTCTTTATGGATTACCTTCGGTGAGAGGCTTCGCCGTTCCGACCTACGTCGGAATGACAGCAGTGCCAAAAAAAAATGTTTGGAAGATACATCTTCATTTAATACCTTCATAAAAAATATAAGTTATAATTGTAATGCAACAAAGCGAAGAGTTTTATAAACGGTTAGTAAATAACATACCTACGGGTTTTGCGTTATGCAAATTTTCCAACGATAGTGTTGATTTTGTAGTACTTGACTCAAACAATGTGTTTGCTAATTATTTGCACAAATCGGTGCAAGAAATTGTTGGTAAACATTTTACCGAAATACAAAACAATAATTTTGATTGGATAAATGAAGTTGCTGCTCAAATAAAAAGCGCTTTAGCAAAAGGCGAAGTGTTTCAGCAAGTTACGTTTTCGAGAAGTACAAACGTGTACTTCGATGTTAAAGCGTATAGTGAAGAAAATGAATGCTTTTCGTTATTAGTAACTGAAGCTACTGATTTGCATAACTATAGGAAGAATAATTTGCAAAGCCAAGCTTGGTTTCGGCCTTTAGTTGAATTGTCGCGCGATCCGGTTGCTATTCATAAAAACGGCAAATTCATTTATATGAATAAGGCTGGATTAGATAAAATGGGTATGCTCAGCTCCGACGATATTATTGGACAATCAGTTATATCGATAATTCATCCCGATAATCGCGAAATTGTTCTGGAGCGCCTAAAGGTTGGATTGAAATCAGGAACATTTCTAGAACCACTTGAAGAGCGTATTATTTTGCCATTTGGCAATTTTATTGCCGAAGTATCGTCGTGGTCGTTTATCGACGACGGCGAAATATCGACGATTGCTTTTGCTCGGGACGTTACCGAGGATCGTAAATCGAAGGCTCGCAATGCAAACCGACGAGCAATGCTCGAAATGCTTACCGAAGAAAAACCTATCGACGAGGCTCTATTTGGTATAGCAAAAGGTATTGAAGATGAGCACGAAGGCGCATTTTGTTCAATTTTATTGTTCGATGCTACTTCTCAAAGTCTTAAACATTGTGCTGCTCCTAGCTTACCCGAATTTTACAATAAAGCGGTAGATGGTATGATGTTGGATTGCAACGATATAGCAACTGGTAAAGCATTGTTTTCCAATAAAAGGGTTGTAACTGAGAATATTTTTTACGACTCGGCGTGGAAGCATTTATTCCCTTTTGTTAGAAAAGCAGGGCTTGGAGCATGTTGGTCCGAACCAATTATTTCGTCGAAAGGCGATTTGCTAGGTACTATATCGATTTACCGCCGACACCAGTATAAACCTACCGATGAGGAAATTACATCGATAGAGTTTTACCGAGATATGGCTCGACTGATTATTGAGAAAAGCTACTCCGACGATCAGCTAAAGGAGAAGGAAGAACGCTTTCGGAACACTGTAGAAAACTCCCATGCTGGGTATTTCTATATCGACAACAAAGGGTTCTTTAAATTTGTAAATAATTCGTGGTTGCGTATTCATAAATACGACTATCTCAATGAGATACTGCACAAGCATTACTCGGAATTTATTCCTGAGAGCGATATTGACAAATTCAAACAATCGTTCGAGCGAATATTGAACCGCAAAGCCATTGCTTCGGGCGAATTTGCTCGTAAATGCAAGGATGGGTCGATTGGTTACCATACTTTATCGGCAAATGCAGTTGTTAAAGCGGGAAAAATTATTGGTATTGAGGGATTTATTATAGATATAAGCAGTTTTAGAGATGCTATAAATTCGTTAACTATCTCGGAAAAAAAGCTTCGCGAGACCAACGAAAGCAAGGATAAGTTTTTCTCGATTATTGCTCACGATTTAAAAACACCGTTTACCGGATTGTTGGGCTTCTCGCATCTTTTAATTGGTAAAGCCGAGAATTCCGATTTTGTGAAGGTAAAGCAGTATAGCCAAATTATTTACGATTCGGCACATAGTTGCCATTTGCTTCTCGATAATCTATTGCAATGGTCGAGAGCGCAATCGGGTAATATACAGCATAATCCCGAAGTTTTTAGGATAAACGAGATTGTTAGCGACACTATTTCAACAACCACAATATCGCTGTTAGCCAAAAAGATAAAGCTCGAAAACAACGTAAAAAAAGATATTATTGTATATGCCGATCCGAAGATGGTATCGACCGTTCTCAGAAACTTATTTTCGAACGCAATAAAATTTACACCTCGCCAGGGCTGTATTACAGTTAATTACGAACTAGTTGAACAAGAAGTTGTTATTTCGGTTTCCGATACAGGCGTGGGTTTGTCGGCCGAAAAGATAAAGAGATTGTTTAATTCGCAAATTAGCCTTACTACGCCAGGTACTGCAAATGAGCAAGGTACTGGTTTGGGATTGATGATTAGTCGCGAATTTGTAAGTATTAATCTCGGTAAACTTTGGGTTGAAAGCACCGAAGGCAAAGGGAGTACATTTTATTTTACTGTGCCACGGTATCCATCGGGGTATGAGATTGATGAATAGGTGCTTAGCGTCTCTAAGAATACTCTTCTTTATTCACATCATATTATTTTTAAGGTGTTCATGAAATCGCTATCGCTAAGTTGTTACTTTTTTCGATAACTTAGCCGAAGGCGGTCTCATGAGTCTCACAAAACAATGAAGGGCTGAACGTTAGGTTGCGACCACAATCGAATGGGGTATATTGGTAATTCAATATCAGCCACCGATAAAGTGTGCAGGTTATTCCAGCTGTCTACTCGATTGGGCGTTGCTATAATTTAATTACTCAATCGATAAAAGGGAATCATTAATATTGGTTCAAAACCTAATTTTGTGCCAGTTTATATGACGCTTTGTTTTCTAAGCGACATGACCAAACAGGAATTAATTCCTTTTCCAAACAATAATCAATTAGCTTACGGCATGTCAATTCGGCAAATCCAAAGCCTCGATACTTTTCCACGGTTTCAATTCCAATTTCAAGCATATTTTCGTGAACAAATGCTGAATAAGCAGCCGAAGAAATCTCGCCTTTATGCAGCAAAGTAAAACCAATCCCTCTTTGCATAAAATCATTAGCTGAGTCGCAAAATTTAAGCGGAATTACACTACCTGGCATTTGTTCAAAATGCATTGAATCTGTTGCTAAAATCACACATTTACTTGAAAGTGTTGATTTATCAATTTGCAAATACCTATCAATATTGAAACTAAAATTCACTCTGGTATTTAATTCAATTACTCCAATTGATTTATTGTCTGTATTTTCCGTAGATTTAATAATATAATTACCTAACAAATCTTGTAGTACATTATCCCACTCTCTCGGATAAGTCTGAAGCCATTCGTGTTTATTTCGGCTATTATCAATGTTTAGTGCGTATGATTTGAATCGGCAATTGAACTCAATATTTTTATAATCGCCAAAAAGTAGTGATATTTATAAGGATGAATAACATAAAACGTACTTGGTTTAATAATATTATCAACATATATCTTACCTGTTGTATGCCTTTAAACCACAGAGCGAGCAAACAAATTATTTATTTGTACTTCTTTAATCCTTTCCTCTAAATGAAAATATCTATCTACTGGTAATAAAATCATATTCTGATAAATATGTGACAATTTGCTTGTTTTGGTTGCGCCCAACGGCTGCGTGTGTGAAACGTTTGGCATTTCGAAGCGATTTCCTATCAAGTTACAACTACTTTTGATACAAGATGAAACGCTCGATAACCCACTGACTGACTAATGTTTTATACACGATGGTACCACACGTACTTCTTCGTCCTTTCTAAGGTTGGCAAAGACATACTCTTTGGCAAGTTTTGGTCTTTGTGTCGGATAGTGCGACTTGCCAATGTGTATGGCTTTAAGCGGCTGCATCAATTTTTTTCAATAATTGTCTATGATATTCTAAATACTTACGTCTTTTTTCGTTTAAAATATTTCCATCTAATTTATAATTTTTCCAAAATTCAACCACATCTTTTGATAATCGTTTAGAGAATATTATTTTTCCATCATCTTTAAATGAAATATATTTTAAGTCAAATAGTGAATCAATTGTTCTACTTAAAAGTAAACCGTTATTTGGGTCGTATGCTTCTATCTCATTAGACTCAATAAATGGTTTAATATGACTTGCTATTAATACTGGATAAGTTAATTTCTCTAAGACACAAATTGGATTACCATATAATTCTTCGCATTCTTCTTGAAGTTGGTTTTTATATAATCTGTGTAAATATGGGTCTCTTCTTTTTGTAATAACTTTTAAATCTTCTCCAAAAATTTGTTCTGCATCTTCTCTGAAATACAAATCATCTTTAACGAAAACTAAATCATCAAGTTTACCTAAAATGTTGTATAGATAGCCAATTTGATTGTATTTTCTTTCAATAAAACCAAACTTTATAGCTTCAGCCACATAATTTTGTAATTCATCAGATTTAATAAATGGTTCGTTGTGTTTTTCAATATCTACAAGCATTAATGCAATAATTTCTTCTTTAGACAATTTGCCTTTTTCAATTAATGTTTGAATCAAAAAGTTAATTTGCTTTATTGAAGATTCGTTATTTACTGCTCTGTTAAAACTTGAATTTGAATAAATTATTTTAGATAAAAGTGTTTCTCTTTTTTTGTTGGTTCTTGCTTCAATATATTCTTTGGCTTGTGGATGATATGAAACCAAAAAAGAATTGATAAACCCCATTTTTACTAGTTGATTTATTGATTTTCTTATAGAAATTAAAGTAATAGAATTTACTTTCTCAACCTCAAGTTGAAGACGATTATATTTTTCCTCTGAATATGGTTCACTATTGAAGTCATCAATAAATTTAACACATACCGCAAGTGTATCTAAAAACTTTTTTCCATTATAATCGGTAAAAGCATTGGTTAATTTCCAATACTCTTCATAATTCTGCTGTTGCATAAATTTCCTTAATATTTTCTTGATAAAGTTCGTTTTTTACTATGAATAAGTATTCTTTATTTGCTTCTTTTTTTTCTTTACCTGTTATCTTATAATTGTGTTTTCGCTCAATTACTTGAACATTATTTGAATATTTATTAAGCAAATATAGTAATTCATCTTTTGTTGGGAACGAAGAATTATTATAACTCAAATACCAATATTTAAAGTTTGATAATTTTGAAAATAATTTATCAAACAATAATCCTACGGGTTTTCTATCAACAAAATTATTTTCAAATGGAACTGTTTTGAATGTTTCAATAAAATCATCAATTAAACCATAGAACCCAAAATAATTATTCATAGTACCTGTATAAGGCGGATCTAAATAAATAATGTCTGCCTTAATGTAGTCTAACAAGTTAAAAACATCATCATTGTATGCAACATTATTTTTGGAATTATTAAAAACGGCATTGTTATATTCATTTACATTTTGTAAAAAATGATATTTGAATGACTTATTATGATAGGCTCTTTTTCGTTTATATTTTTCATAGCTATATTCTTCATCTCTAAGTTGCTTAATCTTATCCCAATTAATATTGAATCGTGAATATGGCATTTTGCGAATCATTGTTCTACGCATTAATGCGAAAGCAAGTGATTTTTTAGTTTCCGAATCTAATTTTTCGATATTTTTTCGATACAAATCTAGTTCTTTGCACTCTTCTGGAAAGAAAAACACCTCTGAATAATTTTTAAACATAAAACCTTCAAATGGATTACCTGAAAAAATTGTTTCAATATCTTCTTTTGATAATACGTCTGAATTGTTTTGTATTAATGCATTAGCTATATGATAATTGATTTTTAAAATATCATTTGTGTAAACTTCAAGTCCTCGACATTTAGCTTCATAACTTAAAGAACAACCACCAGAAAACGCATCAAATAAGGTTTTTGCATCACTTGGAAATTGATCGCAAATCCATTTAGCTATTTTCTCTTTATTACCTATATAATTAACCTTTGGATATTTAAACATATTCAGACATTTTTATTATTACCTCTGCAATTGCTTCTGCCATTTTAGGTGGTACAGAATTACCCACTTGTTGTTGTTGTGATATTTTCGACCCTTTAAATACAAAATCATCAGGATATGATTGAAGTTTTGCTAGTTCTCTTACTGTTAAAGCTCGGTTTTGTTCATAATGAAATATTTTTCGCATATCACCTGTGACACAAACCGAAGGTTCATCACTTTTATAGCGAATGTATTTTCTAATATCTCCTGATTTTGGTCTAATTTTTACTGGAATTTCCTCTCTACTTCCGCCATTTTTTACATATTTCATCTTTTCAAGCATTTGGGTAGAATGATTCATTGCAATATGGTTTGGAATTGTTGATTCTTCTCCTGATTCAAGTGGCGGATAACTGTCGAGAACTTCTTTAACAGTTAAATATTTTTGCACAGTTTTTCTTGGGAAAATGATTTCTTTATTTTGATTTGTACCAATAAATATTACTCTCTTTCTAACTTGAGGTACACCAAAATCTGCTGAATTAAGAATTTTGCATTCAACTTTATACCCAATCTCTTGAAAATCCTTAATGATTTCTTTCCTTGTTTCTCCTTTATTGTGATTGTAAAGCCTTGCAACATTTTCCATTACAAAAAACTTTGGTTTAACAACTTTTACAACCCTTACAAATTCTTTAAACAATCTGTTTCTATGGTCGTCAATAAACTTCCGTCCAATATTTCCAGCCATACTAAAACCTTGACAAGGTGGACCACCAATTACAACATCAATTTCTTCATACTCTTTTAAATATGAAATTTCAGAATCAGACAAGTTGCAAATGTCTTTTTCAATCAATTGGTGTTTAGGAAAATTAAATTTATACGTCTCACAAAAACTTGGCTCAACATCAATGGAAAAAACATTTTGAAATCCTTTATTGTCAAATCCTAATGAAAAACCACCTGAGCCTGAAAACAAGTCAATATATTTTAATTTGTTATTCATAGTTCTAACTCTCCTTGTTTCACATTCTTATTCTTTATGTAATTTGAGGCATTTTCAGCAACAATGAAAATTGAATCAGAACATTTGTATTTGAAAGCTTCGTTAGCAAACTTATCTGCAAAAAACAAGTCTACAATTTTCTGGTTTTCTATTTGAAATAGTTCTGCCAATCTTTTCAATTTAGATTTACTAAATTTTTGACTCCCATTCTCAATACGACTTATAGCACTTGTGTTTATGCCAATTTTTGCACCAAACTCCGTTTGTGTCCATTCTCGTTTTTCTCTTTCTCTTTTTATAAATTGTCCGAAACTTGCCATTTTTATAATTTAATCAAAAAATGATTTGACCTATTTTCTGCAAATGTAAGATTAATTTTCTGATTTTGTATC
>JANYAP010000150.1 GCA_025361285.1 Bacteroidales bacterium
TACCTGTATACCAAAACGCCACACAACATTACTGCTGCATGGCGGTGGTTGTTTTGCTTTATATGCTGAATTATAAATTCAGCTACATTCCAAGCGCCATTATAAATGCCGCTTAGCCTTCGCGCCGAACATTAAGCCGAGTTAAGGATCATAAACCGTCATTAATACAAACTACGGTGCTATCAACACTGCTAAAATAAATATAGAAGTTATCTGACATCCCACTTGGTGAATTATACATTAACCAAATCTTATTTTCATAATTTGACATGCATACAGAGTCAGGTTTTCCCATTATCTCCTTCACTTCTGATATTTGCATATTAATCTTAACTTTTTTCAGGTTGTCATAATTAAGATAGTATTGCTTATTTCTACAAGACAGTACAAAAATTAAAAATGTAATTATAAGTGCATTTAAACATACTAAGGTTTTCATGTGTTTAGAGTTTATTCAACCATAAATAAAATGTTGTCGTCCAATCTTTATAAAATGCCTGTGTTGTTTGAATATTATAAACAGAGAAAGCAGTTCCTATTCTATTTGAATAAAAGTCTTGTCGATCAAAAGCACTGGGTCTTGTTCGTTTACTAAAGCTTTGTGCTATTTCAATACCTAGTCCAATTATATCACCTCCTAAATAACCAACTACCATAACATGACGCATGTCCATCACCCTACCATCATTTGGATTAATTACATATCTGATTCTAGGTCCACCTGGCAAGCCGTCTTTTTTAGGTCTTTGCGTTATAATATCGAAATAATTCTCGCCACGATTTGCCACATAAAAGCCATATAACGTGCATGGTTTTTCACCATGACTATCCATATACGGATCATAAACACGAATTACGGAAAGATCATTAGACGCCCAAGAATTATATAAATAATCATTTGGGTAGCTTTGCTCGTTTTGTTGCTGTACATAATTATTAACTTTGCTCTCGTAATAGTCTAAAGATTTACCAGAAGAGCCGCCTGAAGAAGTTTCGCTAACAGTTTGAGCAGGTTGACCTTGTGGAGGTGGTGCACCAAATTCAACTTGCATGTTTCCATTAATCATAAATCCGTCTTTCGTACCTTGCAATGTCGCCCCATATTGTCCTCCAGCAAATCCAATTTGAAGATACCAATCATTTTTCCCGTTGTAATATCCATAAAAACCAAAAGACCCTTTCGTTACAATACCCAATGCAATGCCAATTTGATTCATTTGGATAGTTATAACATATCTGGCAAATTTGCTTTCGCCAACCCAATCCCAAAAGTGGCTCCACCAAGTATAACCAGTAGGATCGGTGTATTTCAATGGATTATTCAAACAATACGTAAAACGGTTATAGCTTTGGCTATTATCGGGGTTCTGTACATAATTGTCGGGGCTTAGGAAACGCCCTAAGCGTGGGTCGTACATTCGGCCGTTGTAGTTGTAAAGGGCAAATTGTGCAATATACTCCTGGCCGGTAAAGCCTATGGTAAACAGTGGGTCGGAGGCGGTGGTTTCGTAATCGTTCCAATTGGTGGGGTTGCGTTTACGCCCCCAGGCATCGTAGCTAAACTCCTTATAAAGTGTGCCGTCGGCGTTATAGGCGGCTGTCAAAGAACCTAAATAATCGGTGTAAAGATAATATATTTTGCGGTACGTGGCATCGGTCTTTTTTGTTACCAACATGGGTCTCTTATCTGATAACCTGTTGACATAAACGCAAAGTACCACTTTTACATTTAAATTGCAAAAGTGGTATTTGATTTTTGCCGTTCCGAGAACGGCATGTAATACGGCGAAGTCACAGACGTTCGCCGAGCTGCTTCGAAATTAATACTACGCCTAGCGAGGGGGGCTTTTTGCTTCTATTCTCTGGCTGAATTACAAATTCAGCCGTATTCCAAGCGCCATTGCAAATGCCGCTTAGCTCACGCTCCGAACATTAAGCCTAGCGAAGGGCCGAACACCTTCCGGTTTCTATTAACAGCCTCCGCCGAACTGGGGGCAATTGGAACTAAAGCAATATGCCGTTTGTGTTTTATAGTACACCTGCATGCTTGGGGTTTTATCTTCATGGAAAGGGCAGCACAATCGTAGGTGCTTATCGGGTTTCAGGTTGTAATGGCTTAGTATCGTAGCCATTGAAAGCCGTTGTTTTATCTCGGTTATTTCCATGTAAAAATATTTTATAAAAATTTACACTTGCAAATTCGCAAGCAAAATTAGCAAAAACAAGCAAACAAATCTACTTTATTGCTCACTTGTCTAAATTCACTTGCTAAAGCTTGATTTTTGTGCTATTTTTGCAGTATAAATTCTATGCTAATGCTTAATAAAATGGATTTTGCAGACCGACTTAAAGAACTTCGCAAGCGAAAGGGTATTTCGCAAAGCGAACTGGCAGGACTCATTGAGGTACACTATACTCAAGTGAGCCGTTATGAACGGGGAGAGACGAAACCCAATGCCGAAGCCATGACCAAACTTGCAAAAGCATTGGATACTACAGTTGATTACCTTATGAACGGCACTGCCGATGATGTGGTGCAAGATGCTGGGCTGGAAAAGGAACTGATTAGCCGTTTTAAGGAAGTACAAAGTTTAGATACCGACGATAAAAAAACCGTGCTTTCTTTGATGGATGCTTATATTGCTAAAACTAAGATTCAAACATTGCTTCACGCTAAATAATTGAACTCATGGAAAATACTATGGTAATACAACTAACCAACCAAAAAGCTGTTGGGCTTTTACACGAGTTAGAGGAACTGCACCTGATTAAGGTTTTAAAGGAAAATATCGAACCTGTTAAAACTAAATTGTCCGATAAATACAAAGGTTTTATCAGCAAAGAGGAAGGGCAACAACTAAATGACCATATCAAACAAATGCGCAACGAATGGAACGGTATTTAATCGACACCAATGTAGTTTCTGATTATTTTTCAGCTTCACTTCCTTTAAGTGGCTTACAGTTCATGGATGCGGTTATTGATGCTGTGCCTAACCTTTCTGTTATCACTCAAATTGAACTGCTTTGCTTGAAAACAGAAGCACATAAGGAACAAGCAGTAAAGGATTTCATTACTGATAGTGAGGTTTTGGATATTACACCCGATGTGATTATGCATTGCGTAAACATACGCCGAAACAAAAAAATTAAAACACCCGATGCCATTATTGCTGCTACTGCCATTGCCAATGATTACACGCTTATTTCTAACAACGACAAGGATTTTAAAGGGATAAAAGGGCTTAAATATATAAACCCTTACAGTATTTAAGCAAAAAGCCCGGACTTGCCGGGCTCTTTTGTCTATTTGGTTATTCAATCGGCATCAGTTAAAGCACTAAAAAGCATTCGAATAAAAATTTCTTTGTCGGTACCTCTAAGACCGATATCGGAATAATTTAAATCAGATTCAATTATTTGATTTTCAGTAATAAATAATTCTTTAATTGTTGTAAACAAAACATTATCAACATCCTCAAATACACTAATTGCTGAAATTAAATCTCCTTTATCAGGCATTCCTTTATGGTGCCCGTCGATTGCAAAAGCAGCTTCAAATTGGGAGTGCTTTTTACTAAATGCAGCACCCCATGAAGCGTGTGGTACACTACCTCGTCGTCCTCCCTCGCGGAGATAGGTTTGAAATGCTGGCTGATATTTACCTAAATCGTGAAGTAAACCTGTAACTTTGAATATCTCCTTATATTCAGGTTTATCAGTCCAGTTCTCCATTAAGTTTGCAACATCTTTTAAATGACCACTCAAAATGTGTTTTTTACCTTGCTTATTTTCAGAATGCGCAATATATTCCTTACCCATAACCCAAAATGTAAATTTGCTGTAATTTATAAATTATTGTTGAATAATTTACTTAAAAGGTTTATAATATTTAATGGCATGCTGTTAAAACAACTTTTTTAGTGATCAAGTGCTTATATTGTTGATAATTAATGAGTCAATGACTTCGGTACGTTTTTGCAACTTGCTTATAATTAACAACTTGAAATACATAGAAACAACTTGAAATATTTTTGTATTTCTATGTATTTCAACGTATTACAACTACTTTGAAATTGAAAAGTTAGAAGTTTACCGAACTATTGCTATATTAAACCCTCATATAATTGTAATTTTGTCAGTATATAATTGTATTTTTGGCAGGTAAAAAGGTAACGGTACTATAAATTTAAGTTCAGTAATAGTTCTGTAAACTTATGTTTTATTCAATTACAATACTTTGAAATACATAGAAATACAGAAATGTTTCTATGTATTTCAAAGTATTGTAACATATTGCTAAGGTGTTACAATATTAACTAAGTATTAGTATTTCAACAATATATGGAAGTTCAGAAAGTTAAGCAACGCTTTGGAATTATTGGTAATGGATTTGGTTTAAACCGCGCCATCGATATTGCTGTACAAGTTGCTCCAACCGACTTGTCGGTACTTATTACTGGCGAAAGTGGCGTTGGTAAGGAAGTGTTTCCTCAAATAATTCATCAGTTTAGCTCGCGCAAACACGGTAGTTACATTGCCGTTAACTGTGGCGCTATTCCCGAAGGTACTATCGATTCCGAGCTTTTTGGGCACGAAAAGGGTTCGTTTACAGGTGCTTCCGATAGTAGAAAAGGATATTTCGAATTTGCTAGTGGCGGCACAATTTTTTTAGACGAAGTAGCCGACTTACCGCTTTCAACTCAAGCACGGTTGCTTAGGGTGCTTGAAACGGGCGAATACATTAGGGTTGGCTCATCGAAAGTTCAGAAAACAAATGTGCGCGTAATTGCAGCTACAAATATAAATGTGGAAAGAGCTATTCAGCAAGGTAAATTTCGCGAGGATTTATATTATAGGCTAAACACGGTACCTATTTTTATACCACCACTTCGCGACAGATTAGAAGATATTAATTTGTTATTCAGAAAGTTCGCTATCGATTTTGCCGACAAATATCGCATGCCGTCAATAATTCTCGACGACGATGCCCAAGCACTGCTAATGGGATACGAATGGCCAGGCAACATTCGTCAGTTAAAAAATATTGCCGAGCAAGTATCTGTAATTGAGACTACTCGAAATCTGTCGTCCGATACGCTTCGCAAATATCTTCCAAGCAATACGCGCTCAAAACTTCCTGCCATTTATAACGTTCACGACGACCAAAAATCGTTTGCCTCCGATCGCGAAATTCTGTATAAAATTCTTTTCGATATAAAAAACGACATGAACGACCTTAAAAAGTTGGTTGTCGATATGCTTCAAAAAGGTGGCGATCATATTAATGTTCTAGAAGATAACGCTCAGATTATCCAGAAGTTATATAGCGATATTAGTCCGGTAGTAAGTACTTCGGCTCAATCAAAATCGATGGATATTAAGCATGCCAGCCCCGAACACATACAGGATACTGAAGAGGTTTTTGAAGAATCGCTGTCGCTGGCCGACAATGAAACAGAAATGATAAAAAAAGCTCTCGAAAAACATGGCGGAAAGCGCAAATATGCTGCTAATGAGTTGGGTATATCCGAACGAACATTATACCGAAAAATTAACGAATATAACTTAGAGTAAATTCGAAAACAGTATGAATTTCAATATATTAAATAGAATTGTCGTAATTATCTTTGTGCCGCTATTTATGTTGGCGCTATGCGGATGCAAGATAAAATACTCAGTAAGTGGGGCTTCCATTTCGGCCGATGTTAAAACAGCTTCGGTACAATACTTCGTTAACCGAGCTCCATTGGGAAATCCTAAGCTTGCGCAAATGCTTACCGAAAAGCTTAAGGACAAAATTCTATCGCAAACAAGCCTAAAACTTGTAAATGGCGTTGGCGATGTAAATTTGGAAGGCACTATTGAAGGTTACGGAACCCAGCCAATGGCCGTGCAAGGCGGAAACAATGCTACAGCAGCACTTAACAGATTAACAGTTACTGTACGAATGAAATTTAACAATTCGAAGGACGATAAATTCGATTACGATGCCTCTTTTTCTCGATATAAAGATTATGACTCGAACTGGAGCGTGCAAAGAGCCGAGGATGAGTATCTTGAAAAGGAAATAGTTGAATTTTTAGTCGACGACATTTTTAATAAGGCTTTTGTTAACTGGTAACCAAATAACTAACGTATTATGGACAACGATCGCTTCTTCGAAATTATGCAATCGCCTAAGTCAATTACAGTTGATGATAAGCGATCGCTAATAGATTTAATAAAAATATTTCCAAATTTCGAAACGGCACATATTCTACTGCTTTTCAATCTGTATCAAACCGATAGAGATCATTTTAATCATCAATTGCGCGAATCGGCTATATACGTTAGCGATCGTAAGGTATTGTATAATTTCATTTATAGTATTCCTGAGGATAGTAATTCGCAATCCAAAAAAATTGATACGCCTGTAAATGAATTCAATGAATTGAAAAAATTGAATTCCGATTTACTCGATTTCGACGACAATCAAAGCCTTGAGGATGATCAGGCAAAAGTGGTCGATTTCGAAGTAACTAACTCATCAATAAATACTTCGGCTAATATCGAAGAAATTATGGAGTTTACCACTGATGAGCCAATTTTGGACATTCCTATAACGGAAATTGATGCCGAAACAGTGGTAACGCCTGTGCCAATGGACTTGATAGCCAAATTTATTGACGAAAATCCTGCGTTTACACCAAATCGAATCGACTTATCCGATACTATAGAGGATATTTCCGAACCTAGTATCCAGGAGCCCGAAGAGATTGCAACCGAAACATTAGCACTTATTTACACCAGTCAAAAACTTTTTGAAAAGGCAATTACGATTTACGAAAAATTAATTTTGAAATTTCCCAAAAAAAGAACTTACTTTGCCAGTCGAATCGAAGACATTAAAAAAAACAGTAACCAATTATAAAACAACTAATTATGTACATTTTTTTATCAATCTTAATTTTAGCAGTTTGCGTTATCCTTATTTTAATTGTACTTGTACAGAACTCAAAAGGTGGAGGCTTAGCATCATCTTTTTCAGCATCTAACCAGTTTATGGGTGTTCGCAAAACAGCCGATTTTCTCGAAAAAGCAACTTGGACATTAGCTGGTAGTCTATTGGCATTATGTTTGTTAGCCTCAGTAACTATCGATCGTGGCGAAACCGTCAAAAAATCGGCTATCGAGGAACAAGTTCGAAATGCTAACGATCCATCGGCCGTGCCTAATTTTCCAACTACAGCGCCAGCCGCCAAACAAAAAACTACAGCACCTGCACCAGCGGCAACTCCAGCTAAACCAACTGATAAAAAGAAGTAGCAATTCGAAAGAGGCTTTAGGCTGTAGGCTGTAGTTATACAGGTTAATGACAGTTTAGAATTTACATAAAAAGCTCAATTTTATAGGTTGTAACGAAGTTTCTACAGCCTCCAGCCTAATGCCTGTAATTCTTCGCATAAATTTAAAAACAATGTCAGTATGTCATTCATGCTGACATTTTTTTTGGGAACAAAAAAACGATTGTTTAACTAAATTGTTATATATCATATATGTACGATTATTGTACATGACACAGAGCCTTATCCCGTGCTGAAAAAATGTCGCACAAAACCACTATAATTCGTTAAAACACGCTTTGGCACAAAATGTGATTAACCACATTCGGAAATTATAAAATGAATGTTTAACCTTTAATAATTATAAAAAAATGGCAGAAGTAAAAATTAAACCATTAGCAGACAGAGTGCTTATTGAGCCAGTTCAGGCCGAAGAAAAAACTGCAAGTGGAATTATCATTCCCGATACAGCTAAAGAAAAACCACAGCGCGGTACCGTTGTAGCTGCTGGTCCAGGTACTAAGGACGAAAAAATGGAAGTTAAAATTGGCGATGTTGTATTGTATGGCAAATACGCTGGTACTGAATTAAATGTAGACGGAAAAGACTACCTAATGATGCGTCAATCTGATATACTTGCAGTAGTATAAATTTATTATTTTATATTTTCAATTTTATATTGAACATGGAATAATCAATTAATTAAAAATAATCAATCAAAAATAAAAAATTATAAAATGGCTAAAGAAATAAAATTCAATATCGAAGCCCGCGACTTACTTAAAAAAGGAGTAGATCAACTGGCTAATGCTGTTAAAGTTACATTAGGTCCAAAAGGGCGTAACGTAGTAATCGACAAAAAATTTGGTGCTCCACAAATTACTAAGGACGGCGTAACCGTTGCAAAGGAAATTGAGTTAACCAACAAAATTGAAAACCTTGGTGCTCAAATGGTTAAGGAAGTTGCCTCGAAAACTAACGACGATGCTGGCGATGGCACTACAACTGCTACCGTTCTTGCACAATCGCTAGTTACAGTTGGTTTAAAAAACGTAACCGCTGGCGCAAACCCAATGGATTTGAAACGTGGTATCGATAAGGCTGTCATAAAAATTATCGAGAACCTTCGCAAACAATCGAAACCAATTGGCGACGATTTAAAGAAAATTGAACAAGTTGCTACCATTTCGGCAAATAACGATAACGAAATTGGTAAACTTATTGCCGAAGCAATGGGTAAGGTTAAAAAAGAGGGTGTTATTACAATCGAAGAATCGAAATCGTCGGAAACTACCGTTGAGGTGGTTGAAGGTATGCAGTTCGATCGTGGTTACATTTCGCCGTACTTTGTAACCGACACCGAAAAAATGGAGTGTGTACTCGAAACGCCAAACATTCTTATTTACGACAAGAAGATATCGACAATGAAAGATCTTCTTCCAATACTCGAACAATCGTTACAAACAGGCAAACCACTCTTAATTATTGCCGAAGATGTTGATAGCGAAGCACTTGCTACACTTGTTGTAAACAAACTTCGTGGTTCGTTACGTGTTGCAGCCGTTAAAGCTCCAGGCTTTGGCGATCGTCGTAAGGAAATGCTCGAAGACATTGCTATCCTAACCGGTGGTACTGTTATTTCGGAAGAAAAAGGTTTGAAACTCGACGGTGCAACCCTCGATATGTTAGGAAAAGCCGAAAAGCTTACCATTAATAAGGACAACACAACTGTTGTAAACGGTGCTGGCGAAAAGAAACTTATCGAAGCTCGTGTTGCTCAAATACGTGCACAAATCGATAACACAACATCCGATTACGATAAGGAAAAACTTCAGGAACGTTTGGCTAAATTAGCTGGTGGGGT
This sequence comes from Bacteroidales bacterium, assembly GCA_025361285.1. Classification (GTDB taxonomy): domain Bacteria; phylum Bacteroidota; class Bacteroidia; order Bacteroidales; family JAAUTT01; genus JAAUTT01. The sequence continues at coordinate 9,189 of JANYAP010000150.1, forward strand.
TGCAGTTCTGTACATTGGTGCTGCTACCGAAGTTGAAATGAAAGAAAAGAAAGACCGCGTAAACGATGCACTTAGCGCAACTCGTGCAGCTGTTGAAGAAGGTATTGTTACTGGTGGTGGTGTTGCTTATATTCGCTCTATTAGTGCCTTAGATGGTATGAAAGGTGCTAACGAGGACGAAACTACTGGTATCGCTATCGTACGTCGCGCTTTGGAAGAGCCACTTCGCCAAATTGTTGAGAACGCTGGTTTAGATGGCGCTGTTGTAGTTCACCAAGTTCGCGAAGGTAAAGGCGATTATGGTTACAACGCACGTACCGATGTTTACGAAGATTTGTTCGCTGCTGGTGTTATCGACCCAACAAAAGTAGGCCGTGTAGCTCTCGAAAACGCTGCTTCAATTGCAGGCATGTTCCTCACTACCGAATGCGTTCTTGCCGAAAAAGAAGATGAAAAATCGGCTCCAATGGGTAACCCAGGTATGGGTGGTATGGGCGGCATGGGTGGTATGATGTAATTCATTAACTCCATATATTATTCAACCCCTTGTTTGGCAACGAACAAGGGGTTTTATTTTTTTGTGCATTAGAAAATGAGTACATTTGAAGCAATAACCCTTTATTTCATGAAACTCCTTTTAATTATTGGCACAGGCGGCTTTATAGGTACTGTTTCGAGGTATTTAACAACCGTAATAGTGCATAAATATTGCGCCACATCGTTTCCGTTAGGAACGTTTGTTATAAATGTGTTAGGCTGCTTTCTGATAGGTGTTTTTTACGGGTTATCGGAGCGAGGAAGCATTATGTCGGCCGAATGGCGAATGTTTCTCACGGTAGGGTTTTGTGGCGGATTTACCACATTTTCGACGTTTGCTAACGACAACTTGGCACTTTTGCACGACAGCAAATTTCTCTATTTTGCTTTATACACAGGCTTAAGCGTAATGCTAGGCTTGTTTGCAACGTATTTTGGCAATATGTTAACCAAATGTGTATAAGTTCTACCCACTTAAAAATACGAAACCACGAACATAATGATAATCAATATATTCGTGGTTTACGCTAAATAAAATATTAACCTTTTACTCAGTATTACTTACCGTCGGTTAAAGGTCTGTCCTGAGTTGGAGTTTCCTCTTCAACCTTCGAAGCTTTCTTAAATTCCTTAATACCTTGCCCGAAACCCTTCATTAGTTCAGGAATTTTCTTTCCACCGAATAAAAGCACAATTATTGCAATTATTAATATTATTTCGGTAGGACCCAATGCGCCAAGTACAATTAAATTAGTCATATACTATTATTTAATAAGACTGCGAATATACTGATATTTGTAATATGTTATTCCGTAATGTGGAAGATTTTTTGAGCAAATTAATTTCAATGAATCAACTTAGCGAATGCAACACTGCGTCAATATAATTATCTTTACGGATTATTGCATCTGCAACAACGTATAAATTCGCAAAAATGCCGCTCGAGACCGATATAATTACCTTTCTTGACAAAAGCACCTCAATACCAATAATTGATGTTCGATCTCCATCTGAATTTCAAAAAGGTCATATAGCGCAAGCATTTAATATTCCGTTATTTTCCGATGAGGAACGCGCTATTATTGGTACATTATACGTTCAAAAAGGTAAGGATATCGCTGTATTAAAGGGACTTGAAATTGTTGGGCCTAAAATGAAGGATTTTGTTGTGGAGGCCAAAAGTTTAGCAGTAAATAATAAAGTTTTGGTGCATTGTTGGCGTGGGGGTATGCGAAGTAGCAGTATTGCATGGCTTTTCGAACAAATTGGATTACAAACTACCATATTAAAAGGAGGTTATAAAAGTTACCGTAATCATGTGCTTGAGCAAATTAATTGCCAACCAAAATCATTTGTAATTGGCGGAATGACAGGTAGTGGAAAATCGGAAATACTTCGCGAATTAAAAAAATTAGGAGAACAAACCATCGACCTCGAATACATTGCAAGCCATAAAGGGTCGGCATTTGGTGCTATCGGTCAACCTATGCAGCCAAGTCAGGAACAATTCGAAAATAATTTATTTACAGAGCTTAGAAGGCTCGATATTAATAAACCAATTTGGTTTGAAGACGAAAGTTCGTCGATAGGACGAAACCAATTACCAAAACGACTGTTCGAAACTATGCAAACATCGCAACTTGCATATATTGTGGTAGATAAGCAAACACGTATAACGCGACTAGTTAACGAATATGCTTGCTTCTCGAAAGATTTACTCGCCGCATCGATAAAAAAAATTGAAAAACGGCTAGGGTATGATAATGCTAAATTTGCACTCGAAGCACTTGAAAACAACCACTTTGAGTTAGTTGCCGATATTACACTTCGTTATTACGATAAAGCTTACCAATGGCAAATACAAAACCGTAATTCCGAAACAGTTACGCAAATCATTTCGAATTTAGAAAGTCCTCTGGTAATTGCTAAGAAAATTTCCGATATGTTTGCAAAAAAATTAGAAACGATTTCGTAAATGAATAACATTGAATTGCCAAAATTAACGCAATTCAGCCCAGGTGCTGGTTGTGGATGCAAAATTTCTCCTAAAGATTTACATACAATTTTAGAAAGCAACATTAGTTTCAGTGCAAATAAAAATCTGCTTGTAGGTTACGAAACCAGCGACGATGCTGCCGTGTACGATTTAGGAAACGACACTGCCCTTATTAGTACCACCGACTTTTTTACACCTATAGTTGACGACCCTTTCGACTTTGGTAGAATAGCTGCAACCAACGCCATTAGCGATGTTTACGCTATGGGAGGCACGCCAATTTTGGCAATCTCTATTCTGGGCTGGCCGCTCGAAAAATTACCGCATAATGTAGCACGCAAGGTAATCGAAGGGGCTCGCGAGGTATGCAGTAATGCTGGAATATCATTAGCTGGCGGTCACAGTATAAATATTTCCGACCCTGTTTTTGGCTTGGCGGTAAACGGAATTGTGTCCATTAAGCATATAAAGCAAAACCGAACAGCAATAACGGGATGTAAATTATTCATTACTAAACCTTTGGGCATAGGCATTGTAACTACAGCTGAAAAGATAGGTATACTTAACGAAACCGCTCGCAAAACAGCGTTAACCCTTATGACTACGCTTAACAAAGCTGGTGCAACATACGCAAAATTGTTGGGCGTAAAAGCTATGACTGATGTTACTGGGTTTGGTCTTTTGGGACACTTATTGGAAATGTGCGAAGGAAGCGACTTGTCGGCAAAAATAATATTTAGTAATGTACCTATTATTGAAGGTGTTATCGAATATATTGCGCAAAAATCAATACCAGGAGGAACTTTCCGCAATTGGAAAAGTTACGGCGATAAAATTGGATTAATTACAGATGATCAAAAAATGATTTTATGTGATCCGCAAACTAGTGGAGGGCTATTAGTTGCTGTTTCGCCAGAAGGTGTAGCCGATTTTAAAGCACTTTCTGCCCAAATTAACCAGCAAATATGGGAGATAGGTGAACTTAACGTAGGCAAAGGTGTAATTGTTGAATAATGCATTTAAATTGCGAAACTCAATAATATATCATAAAGTTTTGCTTCTTCAAAGTGCTGTTTAAGAACACTATACCTATTCGGAACAAATCTATTGATAAGTTAACTTGGCTATGGTTGCATATTTCAAGCCAGGCTTCGTACATACCTTCGCTCCAACGAATATCGTCGATAATAATAATTGAATTAGGCTTTCGGTACAATAAACACGTGTTAAAATAGTGCAGTACCGATGTTTTTTTGTGGTTACCGTCTATATAAATCAAATCGAAACCACCTTGCTCACCCAGTATTGTGGGCAAAATATCGTCGAAACTACTATTAATGGCGGTAATATTATTAAATTTAACTTGCGCAAAATTTTCTATTGCTTTGTTTGTTAGTACTTTACTACCTTCAATTGTTATTATTTTAGCTTTTTCGTTTCCGGAAGCTAAATACATTGAGCCAATACCTAGGCATGTGCCTAACTCAATTATTATTTGAGGCTTAAAATACAAAACTGTTTTATGTAATAGTTGTCCGTATTTATTATTTATCGATGATGTGGTTGCAATTTGCGAAACACTTCTTTTAGAGTTCTTTATAGATTTCGACCCAGCTCCAAAATCGTCAACAAAAATATTTTCAGTACTTATTGTTAGCGTTTGTTTTAGTATTGCAATAGCCTTTAATACATCATTTTCCGTTGTTTTGGCATAAATAACTTTTTGCAGAAATGCATATAAAAAGGGAGAATGAATACCATGCCCTTTATTGTGAGGGCGATACAAGCAGTAGTACAAATATTGAAATATAACCTTAAATCGAAAAATTAACATTGGTAAGGCTTAGGAAATCACTGTTGTCCGGTTAAAATTTTACAGATTTCTCACTCCGTTCGAAATGACAATGCTTTTAGAGCTTTGTAGTTAGGAGGGGGTTGGTTTGCGAAACACTTCTTTTAGAGTTCTTTATAGATTTCGACCCAGCTCCAAAATCGTCAACAAAAATATTTTCAGTACTTATTGTTAGCGTTTGTTTTAG
>JANYAP010000152.1 GCA_025361285.1 Bacteroidales bacterium
GAACCATTTCAAAAACGAGAAACTTCTAAGTATTTTGGCGGGTATATTGGCATAGGAAAGCTTATTGATGCATCGGTTCGCTTAGCTTATTATACTGGTAATGATAGTGTTATTAAATTTAAAAACCATCTAATTTCCGAATTAATTAAAACTCAGATGCCCGACGGTTATATAGGAATTATGCAGCCCGAAGGACGTATTTGGGATTTATGGGATATTCATGAAATGGGCTACATTATTAATGGATTTTGTTCCGATTATATGTATTTTAAAGGTTCAAATTCACTAGAATCGGCCAAAAAACTAGCTAACTATCTTATATCTCGTCTTAAGGCTGAGACAAAACATCCTATTGGGAAAGACATGCTTAATTACATAATGCCAATTACTGGTCTTGAAGAAAACTTTCTTGCACTTTATAATATTACTAAAGATGTTAATTATCTCAATTTTGTAAAAAAATTCAGGGATATTGAAAATTGGAAACCAATGTTTGTTTTAGGACGATATGGTAAAATTGATGGTCAGGTATATGCAAGCATAAGTCGTAGTCTTGCCCAACTTCGGCTAAACAACGTAAGTCCTAATACACAGTTAGAAAAGCCTGCTCTTAGTATTGTCGATTTTTTAATAAATAAAAATGGATTGGCTATTACTGGCGAATGCGACGATGCTGAGTGTTTTCATAATTCGCAAGAAGGTATTGTTAATCTTGGAGAAACGTGTTCATCTGCCTATTTCATTCGTTTATTAGAAGAATTAATGCGAAATGATCCAAAACCTATGTATGGCGATTTAATGGAACGTGTTATATATAATGGTCTTTTTGCAGCTCAGTCGCCAAATGGTAGAAATATTCGCTATTACACAGCCTTTGATGGTGTTCGAAACTACTGGGACAAACCCACTTTTTGCTGCCCAAACAATTATCGTCGTATTATTTCCGAGCTTCCATGTATGGTTTATTATGTTCAGAATAACGATATAACCTTAAATTTATATACATCTTCTACCGCAAACGTTGTACTTGCCAATGGTGTTGATTTGAAAATTAATCAAGAAACAAATTACCCTTCAACTGGTAAAATATTGGTAAATATTAATCCATCTAAAGAATATGAATTTGGAGTTAATCTTCGTATTCCGCTCTGGTGCAAAGAAAATACCGTTAAAATTAATGGTACAATTGTTAAGAAAACACAAACAAAAAATAATTATCTATCCTTAAAACGCAAATGGAAATCGGGCGATAAAATTGAGATTGATTTATCAATGCCAATACGTTTTGTAAAGGGGCGAGTTGCTCAAGCTGATAGGGTTGCTATAATGCGTGGTTCGGTTGTATATTGTCTCGACAGGAAAAGTAATCCAGACTTGACTGGAGTAGATTTGCGCACTATTATAATTGACCCAGCAACAGTTGAAGGGCCGTTTAACAATAAATCGGTACGCCCCGCGGGTACTGCGCTTAAAGTTAAAGCTTGGCTTGGAACTCAAAATTGGCCGTTCGACGAATATAAATACAACCTTACTTTAACCGAGTTCCCTAATGAAAATGGCGAAGCTATTTATTTTAAGGTTCCTAACCCTGCAAGTTCGTTATTTGCTGATGATGAATTAATTAGGTAGTTATGAATTTCACTTATCATAAATAGTGAGTCTAAGAAAACGCTCTTATTTTAAAGTGTTTGATAAGAAAAATTTAATAGAAAGGCTTGCGTATGCAGCTATTGGAGTTTTCTTACAAACATTAAATGTGAAAGCACATTGAAAGTATGATATATTTCAATGTGTTTTCTATTTTTAAAATTATGTGTTTTCTCAAAAAAGTTAAACAATTAGCCCGAAGGGATAAAATTTGAATAGCCACTAGTGGAAACCGATGGAAAAGAAATAAAATTAACATTACACATTTAGCGTGTTAATATTCAGTCATTTCATGGTTGTATGTTCAACTTTCATTCTTCCCTGGGTTTCACCCATGGTTATTCAAATTCAGTCCTTTCAGGACCGCTTTCTGGCATTCTGACTTTTCAGAATGAACTCAATTATAAATAGTTAGCATAATAGTTAACAATTAGTTATATTTTTTATGAATATTTTTTATCAAAGATGCGAATATCTTGTCAACCCTATTGGAATTGACTGCCATAATCCAAGGTTAACGTGGTTAATTAACGACGACAATGCAGGATCTGCTCAACATGCATATCAAATTGTGGTAGTTTCCGATTCTAAAAATTGTGGTAATGGTTATCTAACTATTTGGGATTCGGGGAAAATTTTTTCCGACACAGCACTTGTACATGTGCCTCAAGGTTTGCTAGAGCCATTCACAATGTATTATTGGACGGTTAAGGTTTGGAAAATAAACAATATTTGCGCTCAATCTGAACAAGCTTTTTTCGAAACCGGAATGATGTCAATTTCAGAATGGAAAGGAAACTGGATTTCCGATTCGTTAGATATTGATTGTAAATCAGCAGCTTATTTTCGTAAAGAATTTTCAATTTCTAAAGAAGTTAAAAAAGCTACTGCATACATTGTTGCAGGGGGTCTTTTCGAAATGCTTATTAATGGCGAAAAGGTTGGCGACCATTTCTTAGATCCAATGCCAACTCGCTACGATCGCCGTAATTTGTATGTTACTCATAATGTTACCCATTTGATAAATATTGGCTTTAATGCTATTGGAATTGAATTAGGTAACGGCTGGTATAATCACTTATCAAAAGCCGTTTGGAATTTTGATAAAGCTCCATGGCGTGCTAGGCCAAAGTTTTGTCTCGATTTGCATATTAAATATACCGATGGTAGTGTAGAAACCATTACTACTGGCGAAGGCTGGAAAACTATTTTAAGTCCTACTTATTTTAATAGTCATTATAGTGGCGAACGTTATAACAATAATTTGGTAATGCCGAATTGGAGCCTACCAAAATTCAACGACTCGAACTGGAACGATATTATTGTTGTTACAGCACCTTCAAATAATATAGTGTCGCAGAATATGCACCCTATTCGCCTAATTAATGAGGTTTTTTGTATAAGTTTTACAAAAATTAGTGCCAATAAATATGTTTTCGATATCGGAAAAAATATTTCTGGAATTACAAGGTTAACTGTTTCTGGAAAAACTGGTACAATTATACGGCTAACACATGCCGAACGATTGTATAACAATGGCAATATTGATATGAGCAATATTATTACTTTTTTTAACCCTATAGACGAAGATGATTACTTCCAAACCGACCAATACACGCTTAATGGAAATGGAGTTGAGACATTTATACCTCGTTTTTGTTACAAAGGTTTTCGATATATCGAAGTTACATCGAATGCAGATATTGATTTAAATATTAATAGTTTATGCGCTTATTATGTACATTCCGATGTTCCTAAAATTGGGCATATTCAAACTTCTAATACAATTTTAAATAAAGAACTTGAAGCATCGGACAATTCATATTTAAGTAATTTGTTTGGCTTGCCTACCGATTGCCCTACCCGCGAAAAACTTGGCTGGACTGGCGATGCTATTATGGCTAACGAAACAGGACTGTTTAACTTTGACACTATTACAATCTACGAAAAGTGGTTGGCCGATCACCGCGATGAGCAACAACCTAATGGTATGATACCAGGAATTGTTCCTACAAGTGGATGGGGTTATCACTTTGTTGGTCCGCTCGAACATATTCGTTACGCTAATGGTACCGATTATTCTAGTTCAATGGTTATTATACCTTGGAATATTTACCTTTTTTATGGAGACAGCAACTTGTTAAAACTTTGCTACACTAACATGAAACGATATGTTGATTTTGTTGATAGTTTTAGTAATAGTAATGGATTAACCGATTTTGGGCTTGGCGATTGGGTTCCGATAAAATCGAAATCTAATAAAGAATTAACTTCATCGGTTTATTTTTATACCGATGCACTTATTGTTGCTAAAGTTGCTAAACTATTCAACAATCACTCCGATTACGAAAAGTATTCGTCATTAGCCGAAAAAATTAAAAAAAGCATTAACAACAAATTTTTAAACATCGATACTGGCGTTTATGCGTCTGGTTTACAAACAGAGTATGCTGTTCCTTTATATTGGGGGGTTGTACCCGAAAATTTAGTGGCGAAAGTAGCGGAAAATTTAGCAAATAAAGTTATTTCCGACGACTGTCATATGGATGTTGGTTTGCTCGGTGCAAAAGCTATTTTAAATGCTTTAAGTAATAATGGATATCCTGAACTTGCTTACAAAGTTGCAACACAGGAAACCTTTCCATCGTGGGGTTGGTGGATTGTTAATGGCGCAACAACTTTTTACGAAAATTTCGATTTAAATTCACCAAACGACATATCGAACAACCATATTATGTTTGGCGAAATTAGTGCTTGGTGCTACAAAGCGCTTGGAGGAATAAATGTAGATGAAAATAAACCAGGGTTTAAAAACATTATACTAAAACCTCATTTTATCGATAATTTAAATCATGTAACATGCACTTTCGTTGGACCTTATGGAACAATTGAATCGTCGTGGCATCGAGAAAACGGTAAAATATTATATCATATAAATGTACCGCCAAACAGCTCAGCATATTTGCATTTAAACCTTACTAATTATTTAGATTGCCAAATTGTACTTTGCGAAAATACTGAGCAACCTGTTGTTACTAACCAGTTTTGCGGAAGTCCCTTTATTCTAGAAGCTGGTAAGTTCATATTTGTCATTAATTCGAAGTAAATAGATAATTGTCAGTTATATAAGTATAAACAAGAAATGAATTAAAAGAAACTATGATGGAAAAAAAATATGGATTTTACTTACAGCACTTAATTTGTGCTTATTGCAATTAAATGCAGAAGATATTGTTTATCCGAGTGGAGCATCGGGAAAAGGCTTTTTTGATATTACTAAACCTCCCTATAATGCACCTAACGATGGAATTGGCGATGCAACTTTGGCTATTAATACCGCTATAGCTGAAAATATACGAACTGGCCGAAGTTTGTATTTTCCAAATGGTACTTATTTAGTATCAAATACATTAGAATTCCCTAAAAAGGATAATAACAACCCGTCGTTCCTAAATCTTCAAGGTCAGTCGGAAGCGGGTGTAATAATTAAGTTAAAAGACAATTGTACAGGTTTTACAAATATCGATTCGCCAAAACCAATTATTGTTACTGGCTTCGATGCTGCACAATGTTTTATGAATGGTATCAATAACATTACTATAAACAGTGGCAATGGCAATAGTGGGGCTATTGGTTTACGTTATTATTCTAACAATACCGGAACAGCATCAAATATTTCAATAACCTCAGGTGATGGAACTGGAGCTATAGGTCTTGATTTTTATTGGGGAGCTGAAGACGAAAATGGCCCATTGCTAGTTAAAAACTGCACAATTAATGGTTTTAACGTTGGTATTAATGTTGGTACATGTCAAAACAGCCAAACTCTCGAAAATATTACATTACTTAATCAGAAAGTAATAGGAATTAAAGCTACTTCAGGTGGAGTTATTAGTATTCATAACCTCTCAACTACTAGCTCGGTACAAGCAATACAGAATACGGGAACTTTAACCCTAATTGATGCTAATTTAAATGGGCAATCGGCTTCAACTTCGGCAGTGTTAAACAGCGGCACATTGTATATTCGAAATTTTACGGCAAGCGGTTATGAACGCGGTATTGATAATGACGGTGGTAATAAAACAAGTTTATCAGCTTTAACATCCTCCGAATGGAATTCGCACAACGAAATTTCTTTAAACGCAGGTAAATCGGGTATGTTAAAATTGCCTATAAACGAAACCCCCGATATGATTTGGGATGACCCATCGGATTGGCAATTAGTTGATTGCAAAAGTGGTGAAGATGCAACCGACGCGCTACAAGCCGCAATTGATGCCGGTAAAACTACTGTGTATTTTAATACAGGTAGTTATATTATTGCCGGACCAGTATATATAAGAGGTAAGGTTCGAACAATTTATGGATTCGGTAGCACATTAGATATTTGGGAAGGCGGAAGTTTAATTACTAAAGACGGCGTATCTCCTAACGTGCTTATAACAAACTTCATAGGCGGTTATCAGAAACCGTGGTTTGTAACCCATACATCATCAAGAACTTTAGTTTTAAAAAATCTACTCAATTTTAATGTGAAGAAGGAAGCTGGTTCTGGCGATTTGTATATCGAAGATGTTTGTGCTAACCCCTCAACATTCTTCGAGTTTAATGGTGGTAATGTTTGGGCTCGTCAACTAAATCCAGAAAATGAAGGAACTCATATTGTTAACAATGGTTCTAATTTATGGATTTTAGGATTAAAAGCCGAACGTGGAGGAACCCTTATTGAAACAAAAAATAACGGTAAAACCGAAGTTTGCGGTTTCTTTTTTTATACCACTACCAATCCAGTAGGGAAGCCAATGTTTATAAACAACGAATCGAAAGTAAGTATAGTTGGTGCTGAAACAACTTATGGAGCCGCTTTTGCAACGTTTATTAGTGAAACTATCGGAGGCGTAACAAAATCGTTGAATTCTAGTGTTTTACCTAAAGGCTGCGGTGGAGGTCATGTTTTGCCGTATTATGTAAGCAATACTGGAGTTTCGAGTAGTGCGAATTCAAAAAAAATTGACGACAATGTAAATATTTTTCCCAATCCGGTAAATAGCACTCTTCATTTACAGAACGAATCTTTGCTCGGCATTTTTAATTGTCAAATATTCGATTTTTTAGGACGACCAGTAAATTACACATCTAGAATAAGCAACATTTCTGATAATCAAATCGATATCGATTGCGCCACATTTGTTAATGGCTTGTATTTTCTTAAGTTTAACAAGAGTGTATATAAGTTTGCTAAAATTTAGATAATTACATATCAATGTCGTTCAGCCTTTGTAATTGGACTTAAAATACTCACATACATTCATTTGAACAATCAATGTATGTGAATTAAGCCTTAACAAAGCGGAGCGGTCTCGCCGAAGGTAAAGGCTTTAATTTGAACAGCCACGCGTGAAAAACCCGTGGTAAAAAAATACAAAAGCTCTCACAACCCTAAAAGGGTTGAATATAAAAAGGTTCAACCCTTTCAGGCATAGCCGTTAAGCTTGTATGATTTATGTATTTAATGATATGGTAGTTATAAATTTATAAATAGCAAGTTTTGTTAAAAAATTTATATGTTTAAAAACCTTATTTTCTATTTCAACCTTAGTAGAAAATAGAAACACCTTGAAAAAACCTTATTACCTTATAATAGCAAGATAAATATGGTAATAAGGTTGGGTTTGTTTCATAATTGTTTCTCTACTAAGGTTTTAATATATAAAATAAGTTTAAATTTTATAAACCTAGCAATGCCTGAGGCTATTTATTATCATTTACTTACAAGCATTAGCTTGACGGCTATGCCCTTTCATGGTTGTTAGACGTGATATTATATTTACCGCCAGTTATACTGGCGGCTATTCAAATTAAAACCCTACAGGCATTCACAACCTTAAGTAATGTATAGCAAATAAGTTCCTACAAGGCGAGCTAAAACTTTTAATAGCGGAGCTTACTACTGTAAGTGAGAACTTAGCGAAGCCTTCACGAACACCATTAAAAACACATGGATTTGTGAGTAATTTAAAATTTTTGCAGCAACGCAGCAGGAGCTTATTTTTCGACAAGCTCAACGACATTGATATATAATTGATAATTAAACTAATGATTTAAATCCTTCGGATTGAAGGTAGTATCTATTTATGAGTAACGGGTGTTGTACCCAATTTAAAATTCAAGTGTAACACATGTTGATAGCCTGTCTTATAGTGAGTTTTCTCGCTTTGCTCGAAATGACAAGCAGCTTCAAGGGGAGAGGAGGAGGAAGATGGGGCGGCGAAGTCGCCCCATCTTCCTCCCATAACACACAATGCCAACTGTCATTCCGAACGGAGTGAGGAACCTAGCGAAGCGATTTTGCTGCGCAGAGAATAGTTCGCCGAAGGTAATCTCGTGATTTGCTTTTTAGGTACAACACCCGATACTCATAATCTATTTTATTGTAATTAATTATAAAAAATCATATTTCAATTTAAAAACTAAATTTATGAATTACAGAATTTTAACAGTATTTATGGGTTTGTGCATTAAACTTTCAATTTTTGCACAAGCAAATTTGCAATGGGAAGCTATAGATTCAAGACCCATACCCGAGTGGTTTGTACAAGCTAAATTTGGAATATTTATTCATTGGGGTGTTTATTCGGTACCTTCGTTCCGCCAAGTAAGTAAAAAACCATACGAAACTTATGCCGAATGGTATGAGGCGAAAGTAATGCACGATGGTGGGATAGGAGAGGCGTTTCACCAAAAAAGTTACGGTAAAGGCTTTGAATACCGTCAATTCGCTCCAATGTTTAAAGCTGAACTTTGGAATCCCGATTATTGGGCTGATTTATTTGTAAAATCGGGAGCGCGATATGTTGTACTTACTTCAAAGCACCACGATGGATATTGTTTATGGGATACAAAAAATAACTATTCGGCAAATTGGAATTCGGTGCAAACTGGGCCAAAACGCGATTTGCTAGGAGAGTTGTCAAAATCGGTTCGAAATAAGGGACTGAAAATGGGCATTTATTATTCGTTAATGGAATGGGAGTCAACTCCTCGGAATCATGAGTGGAGCGGAGGGTTCACAGGTTACTATTTACCCGATTCAATTATAAACAAATACAAAATTGCCGAAGATAAATATGTTGACGACCATGTTATGCCTCATCTTAAGGAGTTAGTTTTAAATTACCAACCGTCGGTAATTTTTGCCGATGGCGAATGGGATAAACCCGACAACTATTGGCAAAGTAAAAAGTTTCTTACATGGTTATATGCTAATGCTCCTAATAAAAACGAAGTTGTTGTAAACGATAGGTGGGGAAGCAATACTCGCGGCATGCATGGTGGATACTATACAAGTGAATATAAAAGCGACAACGATGAAATTAATACTGAACATTCCTGGGAAGAAAGCAGAGGAATAGGACAGTCGTATGGATACAATAGATGCGAAAATATTGAAGATTACAGCACTACTTCGCAAATTATTAACGAACTAATCGATATTGTATCGCGCGGAGGAAACCTTCTTCTCGACATTGGTCCAGCCTCCGATGGAACCATTCCAGTAATAATGCAGGAGCGATTATTGGAAATTGGCGAATGGCTTAAAGTAAATGGCGATGCCGTATACGGCACAACATCATTGCCAAAATCGCTTAATATTAAGGTCGATAATGCTGCAAACAACTATTTTACGGCAAAAGTTAAAACCATTTATTTATTTTGCGAAAAATGGCCTCAAAACCTTACTGTTTCTGGTATTAAAAATATTTCGAAATTAAAAGTGAGTTTGCTAGGGTACAATAAACAAATATTATTTAAAGAATTTAACAGCAAGCTAGTAATTACTTCCCCTATATTAACTATCGATCAAATGCCTTGTAAACACGCCTATGTTTTTAAGCTCGAAAATGCGTTATAAATATATTAGGTAGCAATATTTAGCATGTTTATCGTACGCATGTTTTTTAAGTTTTACTAATTTGCTAATAAATTTTGTTGAAGAATTTAAGTTCGGCTGTATATTGTTAATATTTAGACGATTACCGAATGTTTTTTATTATGTATTTTATTACTTATGTCCATGAAATTGATCAAAATATCCATTTTTTAACTACAACGATTATATAAATTTGAATTTATTAATTTAAATCTTTTTATTTATTAATTTAAAAACAAACTTTATGAAAAAACTTCTTTACCTATCGTTAGCAGGCATGCTATGCACAGGGAGTGTTTTCTCCCAGCTCGACAAGCGTTCGATGTACGACGCTGATTTGCTAAAATACATGAATTTCGAGAAAATTCTTCCAGTAACGGCTCCCAAAGACACTTTAATTATTGAGGATACGAGTCCTTATAAACACCACGCTGGTAAATATAACGGCGAAAAGGCGGATTATGTATTAGTAAAAAATGTTATTAATGCCAAGGGTGGTAACGCATTAAGGTTTAATGGAACCTCCACAGGTATTGCTTTAAGCACAGGAGGTTATTTAGCTGGTGTAAATCAATTTAAAACACCTTATTGGGAAGATACAATTATTAGCTATATTAAAACAAATAAACTTACAGTTGCTGCTTGGATAAAAAGCGAAAAACCTGTTGCTGCTGGATATCAGGCTATTACTACATTTGGCGGTGGCGCTGGTTTAAATATGTACATAGCTAATGGTAAATTGGTTGCCGATGTTGTTAACGTTGGTATCGACGACCCATACGCTGCACAAGGAACACGAACAACTTGTACTATAAACACAGCTTTTAGCAGCTTCAAAAATAAGTGGACACACGTAGCCATGGTTTTTGATAATGGAAAACTAAGCCTGTTTGTGAATGGTGTGTCTATGGCATCCGATTCTTTAAAAGGTTACGTTAACGCAATTGATAAAGCTAACAACAACTTAACAGTAATACCATATGTTAGAGCCGATTGGGGTGATGGATCTTGGGCTATAGGTAATGGCTTTGCTTGGCGTACATATAGTGGTACGGGAAGTTGGAACGACTTTTCGGGCGATTATTTTACTGGATTAATGGATGAATTTAGAATTTATAAAAATGCCTATAACGAATCTGAGTTAAAAGATATTGCTGGCACTTTATTAGAGTATCCAACTGAGTTAGCATCGTATGATTTTGAAGAAATAACTCCAGTTGCAACACCCGATACTGTTATATTACTCGATAAAAGTGTATTTAACCACCACCCTGGTAAATATTCGGGTGCTAAAAGCGATTATGTTTTAGAAAAGAATTTATTCAATGGAAAAGGTGGTAAGGCATTACGCTTTAATGGCACCTCTACAGGTATCGCTTTAAGCACTGGTGGTTATCTGGCCGACCAAGTATTTAAAGTTCCTACATGGGAGAATCGTGAAATAAGCCTTGCTTCATACGATGCAATTACAGTTTCGGCTTGG
>JANYAP010000199.1 GCA_025361285.1 Bacteroidales bacterium
ACTTTGCGGTTAATATTAAAAATCAGATACTTGTATTACTTAATTAGTCACTTATTTTCTACATATTAAATTGCGTAATAGTATAAGCCTGTTTAATTCTGTCGGCCATTCCAATGCCATCGCGTATTCCGCCCGCCAGTATTAGTCCTGGGTATGTTTTTTGAATATTTTCAATAACTTCGAATCGTTCCATTGACGAGCGCTCGTATTGCGGAATTGCTTTTGGATAGCGGAATATGTGTATTATGTCGGGTTCAACGGCATTCAATTGCATCATTTCTTTTATTTCCCTGAATACTAATGTTTTTAAGTCGTTGTCGTTTAGGTCGAACAATTCGGGTCGCTTAATACCTCCAATAAATACCGAGAGCAAAGCCCCATTGGCAGGAGCACGGTTATTTAAAAACGATGAGGTAAATAATACACCCAAAATATCGCGCTTTTCCTTCGTTGGAACTAGGCCACCAAATGCATTCAGCGGAATACCTTCCCATTTTTTAAAGCCCAATACCATTTGTGTTACTTTTGCATACCTTAAGTTAGTAATATCCTTCAAATCAGTAGCCGACACGAAGGGCAACAATGCTGGTAGTGTTTCGGCATCGGTGGTTGTAATTACGTATTTCGAAGCATAAGTAATTACACGTTCGTTGGATGTTGTTGTAACTAAATAACCCTGATGATTTTGTGCAACGGCTGTATTATTGGCATTAAGTATAAGGTTATCCTTGCCAAAAATAGTTGCTATTGCTTTAACCAACGCTTCCAGACCGTTTTCGGCCGAAAAAACTTCGCGTGTAGCCTTTTTAATACGTTCGTCTTTTTTCTCAAAACCCTTTTTGATGGCTCCTTTAATAAAACTTCCGTAATTTTGCTCCAAGGCATACAATTTAGGCAGCGCAAAGCGTGTAATAAGGTGCGACGGATCGCCAGCATAAACGCCCGATACAAAAGGATCGACAGCGTAATCGAGAAAGCTCACTCCAAGTCGTCGTTTTACCAAATTGGCAATGCTTTCGTAAGGCTCGCTGCTCTTTTTTCTGAAAGGCTCTCCTAAAATTCGTAGCTTATCGGTAAACGAAAACAACGGAGTTTTAATTGCAGCTATAAGTCCACTTGGTAAGGCATGCCACTGACCCAGTTTCCATATAAGCCTCCGTTTTGCATCGGGGTTTGCCGTTTCCAGCTTGCATAATGGAGCTAAATCGTTGAACAATTCCACTACCTCGGGATGCGATAACACGCCGGTATTTGGTCCTGCTTCTAGCACAAAACCATTATCTTCAATGGTTTGAATTACTCCGCCAACCCGATTGTTCTTTTCAATAACTACAGCCTTTAATCCTTGTTTTTTAGCATAAAATGCAGCACAAAGCCCCGTAAGACCGCCACCTATTATAACAACATCTGCTTTAATTGTTTCCGACATTTTTTATACAGGTTTTGAATATTGTTTATTTTGTGTGTTTATTAATGGATCGAACGACGCAGCCACGTTTCTTATAAACAACATGCCATCATCGGTAATGCGAATATTATTTTCGGAATATTGTATAATACCATCGTCGGAAAACTGCCTTAACAGTACTTCGTTGTAGTTTACCAAGCTTTTAAATTGATTGGCT
Source organism: Bacteroidales bacterium (assembly GCA_025361285.1). Classification (GTDB taxonomy): domain Bacteria; phylum Bacteroidota; class Bacteroidia; order Bacteroidales; family JAAUTT01; genus JAAUTT01. The sequence continues at coordinate 1,626 of JANYAP010000199.1, forward strand.
TTCATGTTAAAACGAGCCGAAATGGCATCCCATATTAACTGTCGGTTGCACATAAGCTCAGTTATTACTTCGCGTGTAGCAATTTCCTGATTGTTAAGGCTATATCCCTTCTTAATAGGAAATTCGCCATTATTAATTGCAGAAATATATTCGTTTACCGACTTTGTGTTTTGCGCGTAAGCCTTGTAAAGCTGACTAATACCCGATACTCCGAAGGCATATACCTGGCCTGTAGTGTTTCGGGTGCAATAGCCCTGAAAATTGCGATGCATTGTGCCCGATTGTTGCGCTATATACAATTCGTCGTTCTCAAGCACAAAATGGTCGAAACCAATGGCTTTATAACCATTTTCGAGAAGAAGCTTACTACCAAGCTCAAACATTTTAGCTTTATCGGTATTACTAGGCAATCCTTTTTTCTCTAATACAAGCTGATTTTTATTTACCCATGGCACGTGTGCGTATGAGAATGTAACCAGTCTGTCGGGTCGCAGATTAATAGCTTGTGCAATAGTTTCAGTAAAACTTTCGACAGTTTGCAAAGGCAATCCATAAATAAAATCGAGGTTTACGGCAACATTTTTTGAGTCGTTTTTCAGATATTTAATAATATCGCCTACTGGTATAGACGACGAATCGCGGTTTACACCTTTTAAAACATCTTTGTTAAAATCCTGAATGCCAAGGCTAAACCGATTAAAACCAGCTTTTTTTAGTTCGTCTAAGTATTTATAATCCAAATACGCTGGGTTGCATTCAATTGCAATTTCGGCATCGGCAGAAATGGTAAAGGTTGCAAAAAGCAACTCCATTATTTCTTTCAAATACTCTACTGCTATTGCATTTGGCGTACCTCCCCCAAAATGTACTTGCGACACCAACCTGCTTTTTTCGATATACTTACTTGCAAGTTGTATTTCGCTCTTAAGTGCATCCACATAGCTTTTAACTGTATTTTCGGGAGCCATAGGGCACATGTTACACCCACAATAAAAACACATTTTTTTGCAAAACGGGATATGTAGATACAGCGAAACGGATTTTGGTTCCCAGCTATTCGACTCTTTTAGAGCCAATTGATAATCAGCGGCCGTATAATCGTCCTTAAAAAAATTAGCTGGCGGATAACTGGTGTATCGCGGCACAGGGGTATTATATTTTTGTAATAACTCGTTGTTCATTATATTGTTACATTTAAAATGTTTAAACTACTTAGGATGAAGGAATGGCAATCTAGTATATGATACTCTGTTTATTAATCTGTTTTTGTGCATATAGTACCAAGAACCAAGAACCAAGAACCAAGAACCAAGAAACCTAGAACCAAGAACCAAGAGCCTAGAACCAGTTTAGTAAATCGTTGTATATATTGAAACAGCCTAGCATTGTCCTTTAAAATTTTCTTTCACGAAGGTAATTCTTCTTTTTAAATAGTATAAATAAAAGAGCGTTATGTATTATCCATTGATATGCGTTCATTTCGACCTTGCAAAAATGAATTTTCAATGATAGACGTATAATGAATTTACAATTTGTTATTTTAACCGCAGAGAATCGCAAAGAAATAGCAAAGAACCGCAGAGAGCTCATATACGTGTTTCTCGAACTCTGCAGTTTTCTGCGGAAAATTTTACGACCTTTGCGGTTAATATAAGTTGAAAAGAAAGTGGATAATTCTTTTTTTGAGGTGCTATGAGTTATATTGCTTTATTAAAATCGCTTCGCTAGGCTCTCTCTTTGTCAGATTCCTCTCTTCGTTCGGAATGACAGGCAGATTTAATGAGGGAGGAGGGAGGATGAGGGGCGGCGATAGCCGC
>JANYAP010000178.1 GCA_025361285.1 Bacteroidales bacterium
GCGCACGATTTTATACTCGATTGCCAGGTTGATACCGATTTGGAGCTTTTGTTCCCCGATGCCTACATTCGCAACGTAACCGAGCGTGTACGCCTGTACCGCGAACTTGATAGTATTGAAAATGAAGAAAAACTGTTGGAATTCGAAAGGCAACTCGCAGATCGTTTCGGACCGTTGCCCGCTGCTTCGCGTGAGCTTTTAAATATTGTTCGTATGCGTTGGATTGCCAAAGGGTTAGGTTTCGAAAAAATAATTTTGAAGAACAATAAAATGCTGGTTTTATTTGTATCGAACCAACAATCGGCTTATTATCAAACTCCTATATTTGGTAAAATTATAGCTTTTGTACAGAAAAATCCTAAGGTTTTTGCATTAAAAGAAACCAAAGAGAAGCTTACAATGAGCGCCGAACCAGTTAAAGGTATTGGCAAGGCTATGGAGTTGTTGAGGCGATTGGCGGAATAATATGTTCTTTATGATGATTAATCTGTAATTTATTCCATTATACTTTTATCGAACCACGAAACCCTCTGGCAGCATAATACGATTCGGCTCCGTTGTGATACACGAAAATATTACCGTAGCGGCGATCGCAAAAAAGTGCGCCGCCAAGTTTTCGAATTTCGGAAGGTGTTTTTATCCAGCTCGATGTTTTTGTATCGAAGCTTCCAAGTTTCTGCAATGCTCTATATTGATCTTCCGTTAATAGTTCCACGCCCATGGCAGTAGCCGCATCAATAGCATTGTTCTTTGGTTTATTTTCTTTTCGCGAATCGAGTGCTTCGCGGTCGTAACAAAAACTTCGGCGACCTAAAGGGCTTTCGGCTGAACAATCGTAAAAAATGTACTCGCCTGTACTTTCATCCATTTCAATAATATCGGGTTCACCGCCAGTACGTTCCATTTCATTAATCGACCACAGTTTTTCGTTATTGTTTTCCAACTTGGCTTGCACTTTAGCCCAATCGATACCTAGGTGATGGCTCTTGTTTTTGTGAAATCGGTCTTTCAATATCGCTAGTATGTTTTCGCGTTGTTTTGGCGAAAGTAGCATTGTTTGGTTAACTTCCATAATTGTAACATGATAGGTTTCACAATAAATACTTTTTGTGTATTGCCGATAGCTAAATCTATCGGCAATGAATATCAATGAAATCTTTTGCTTATTTGGTTGATCTATTGTTTAATAAACTCGGCATTTACCACTATTGTAACCTCGTCGCTTAGCATATTTGAGGCCATTGATGTTCCAATTGAAAAATCGGACCGTTTTATGATTCCGCTTATTTTAAAGCCAGCAACTACTTGTTTGCTATAAGGGTTAGTACCCAAACGACTAACTGCATCGAGTTCAACAAGTTTTGTAATACCGTGCATGGTAAGGTTGCCTGTTACTTTGTAGTTTTTGTCGCTTACCTTTTTGAATGTTTTGCTTTTAAACGTAATAACCGGATACTTTGCTCCATCGAAAAAGTCGGGACTTTGCAAGTGAGCATCGCGTTTTTCGTTGTCGGTATTAATGCTGTTAACATTGGCTGTAAACTCGGCCTGGGCATCCGAAAAATCATCGTTGGCGGATGTAACTTTGGCATCGAAGTTTTTAAAATATCCTTCAACCTCTGATACTAACATGTGTGTTACGGTAAAGCCAGCTTTGGCGTGGGCTTTGTCTAACTGCCATGTTGATACCTCAGCTGGTTTAAAAGCCATCAATACAGTTACTAGGATAATCGTCGAAATTTTTACTAATTTTTTCATTGTGTTAATTTTTAGTTAAAAAAAAGAACTTGTTTGGTGTAAAATGTAAAAATATAAACACGATACTTATTATTTTGTTCAACTTTATAAACAAAACGCACTTATGTTCTAATTTAATCGGAATGACAGCAAACTTTTATGGATTGCCATCTTGGAGGGTTTTGCAGTTCAAAAATTTATACAACTTATTTAATTACAATTCCTAAAGCGTTGATTAGCTCATTGCTTTGCGCCCTTTTTCACTATCCTCTATTAAACGAAACTTAACAATTTTCGCAATTAGGTTTAGCGGCAAAGGCTTGTTTAGTGGGAATTGTATTGCACCCTTCGATGTTTTATAATTGGCTAACTCGTCCTTAAAGGCTAATATGGGCGATGGTGTAGGGTAAAAACCTATATGTTCCTTATTAACAGCATAATATACCAAAACCTTATTCATTTTAAATGCAGGCATATTATAACTTATAACCTCAACCGCTTGCAGAGCAACTTTTAATATTTCTGCACGCAGTTGTTGCAAAGTATTTTGAATAGCTTCCTTAAAATTCGAATGGTACTCGCTAACTGTGTTATACTTTATTGAGCCGTAGGGTGATGATTTCATATAGCTATTTTTTACGTTTGACGCTATGACCAGCGGTTCGTTGTTTTTGTTTCTTATATTTCAAGGAATTGTTTGTGTTTGATTTGTTGGCCAATAACACGTTTTTAGGGTTTTAATTCGTGAGGTAGAAAACATTTGTCATTTTTTCACTTTGGCTCCACAAACGTTCAGCAATTTCCTTATTATTAGAATCATTGTTGTCTGGTAAAAAAAATTTACCGGGTGAGCCATTGCTGACTAACCCGGAAGGTTACCTTTGATGTTACCAAGCATTAAACGTA
>JANYAP010000001.1 GCA_025361285.1 Bacteroidales bacterium
ATGTGGAGATGAGGAGATGAGGAGATGAGGAGATGAGGAAATGAGGAGATGAGGAAATGAGGAGATGGGTTCATTTGATTGTTTTTGATGTAATTATAATCTTGAAAAGTATGTTTCTTAATGCATCTATTTTTTCCAATAAAGTAATGGGAATTGGATAATTTTTAGAGTGTTTGCATAATAGAAGCCAATATTTCGTTTCTTCAGCTTCTTTGGCAGCTATTTTAACTTTATGAATAAAGTCGTTTTTGCTTTCGGCCGATTGTGCTTCGTGAATATTGGCACCGATAGAAGTTCCTGATTTAAGTAGCTGATTAGACACAACATATTTTTTATTTGCCTCAAGTTCTTCGCAAAAATCAATAATTTGAATCGCAAACTCAAAACTTAACCGCAAAATAACATTATCTTTTTTCTCTTCCATAATGTATCAGGCATGTTATTTTATTTCAAATTTCATAGCCATTTCATCAAATCCTTATTATCTACAATACTCCACGAAGGTGGATGTCTGATGCTTCCAGGATTCCTAAATCCCTTATTTTGAGACGTTACAAGAAACGCTTTGCTGTTTCCTAATCGAGTTAATTCATTAATCATACAAGATCCGTCGATTGCATTCATTCCAAAATAGTCGACTCCGCGTTCCTGTAACCACCAATTTACGTCAGGTTCTGTATAAAATCTAATCGGTAAATTTATAAGGTGTTTTATTGCTCTTTGTTCCTTATCGGCAAAGGAATAAGGTGAATAATCGTAATAGTTTTCAATCGCAGTTTCAGGTGTTTCTTTCATTTTCAATTCTTTCAATCATATAAATGGTTTCCTTACTTGGCTGAGAGTAAACAGAAAGTCTCAAATTGCGTTTATTCGAATTATAAAATCTTTCAAAGTCAAGTAGCGCGTCAATAACATAAATAGCACTGGGTTTATATTTATAATTATTCTTAATAGCTAATTCGGCAAATCTCACTGCGCAACTTCCTTCAATTGAAAAACCACCAACGTAAAATTTTAAATCGGAAAGATTATACTTACTGGCTATGTCTTCAATGATTTCTCTAAAGGATTGTTGAGTTAAACTATCAATTCCAATAGAGCGCACACCAGTTTTAAAAGTGGGTATTATTGTCAAGACTCCTAGGTCTGCTGCCAATTTCGGTAATTTAGTTTGAATAAGAACACCTTCAGGCGTTTCTCCAAAACTTGGAATGAGAATCATAAATTCCTTCCGAGGATGTTTGCTCGGAGTAATTATCAAGTAACGATATGAGGAACTATCGGCTTTGTTGAGATAAACGCTTTCAATTTTCTGCCCAAATAATTGATATGTTAAGAAAAAAAGGGCAAGAATTAAACAAAAAAATCTCATATTTTTCTAATTTATTGATAGTTTCAAACATTTCCTCATTCTCAAATCTCCTAATTTCCTCATTCTCACATTCTCACATTCTCACATTCTCACATTCTCACATTTCCTCATTTTCACATTTTCACATTTTCACATTTTCACATTTTCACATTCTCACATTCTCACATTTTCACATTTGTAATTTTACTTCACCAACTTCTTATACCTAATCCTATGCGGCGTGTCGTCGCCGAGTCGTTTTTTGCGATTTTCTTCGTAATCGGAGTATCCGCCTTCGAAAAACACAACTTTCGAGTCGCCTTCGAATGCCAAAATGTGAGTAGCTACGCGGTCGAGGAACCAGCGGTCGTGCGAGATAATTACGGCGCAACCTGCAAAGTTTTCAAGACCTTCCTCCAATGCTCGTAACGTGTTAACATCTATATCGTTAGTAGGCTCATCGAGTAATAGCACGTTAGCTTCCTGTTTCAATGTAAGCGACAGATGCAGGCGGTTTCTCTCACCACCCGAAAGTATGCCACATTTCTTTTCTTGGTCGGCACCTGCAAAGTTGAATCGAGCCACGTAAGCACGGGCATTTATTAATTTTCCGCCAAGCGAAATTTGCTCCGAATCGCGCGAAATTACTTGATAAACAGACTTTTCGGGATTTATTTCTTCGTGTGTTTGATCAACATAACCAACTTTAACAGTGTCGCCCACTTCGAACGAACCCGAGTCGGGTTTTTCCATGCCCATAATTAGTCGGAATAGTGTGGTTTTACCAGCTCCGTTGGGGCCAATAATACCAACAATTCCGGCTGGTGGGAGTTTAAAAGTTAAATCTTCGAAAAGAATTTTATCGCCAAAAGCTTTTGTTACGCCATTAACCTCAATAACCTTATCGCCAAGGCGTTCGCCATTAGGGATATATATCTCGAGCTTATCTTCTTTTTGTTTTGTATCCTCGTTAAGCATTTTGTCGTAAGCCGCCAACCGCGCCTTTCCTTTGGCCTGTCGTGCTTTTGGCGACATACGCACCCATTCCAACTCGCGTTCGAGTGTTTTTCGGCGTTTGCTTTCGGTTTTTTCTTCCTGAGACAAGCGAGTGGTTTTCTGCTCCAGCCACGATGTGTAGTTGCCTTTCCACGGAATGCCCTCGCCACGGTCGAGTTCGAGTATCCAGCCGGCAATGTTATCGAGAAAATATCTATCGTGGGTTACGGCAATTACAGTGCCTTTATATTGTTGAAGGTGCAATTCGAGCCACTGAATTGATTCGGCATCGAGGTGGTTGGTAGGCTCATCAAGTAAAAGAATATCGGGTTCTTGAAGCAGCAACCTGCACAATGCCGCACGTCGACGTTCTCCACCAGAGCAAACCTTAATGGGTGTATCGCCATCGGGGCACCGCAATGCATCCATAGCACGTTCAAGTTTGCTATCAATTTCCCAGCCACCAAGCTGATCGATTTTATCGGTTAATTCGCCCTGACGCTCAATGAGTTTGTTCATTTCATCGTCGCTCATTGGTTCGGTAAACTTGTTGTTTACTTCCTCGTATTCTTTTAAAGCTGCAACAACCTCAGCTGCACCTTCTTGCACAATTTCTTTAACCGTTTTAGTTTCGTCGAGTTTTGGTTCTTGCTCCAAGTAGCCAACGGTGTAGCCTGGCGAGAAAACAACATCGCCCTGAAACGATTTTTCGACACCTGCTATAATTTTAAGTAACGACGACTTTCCCGAGCCATTTAAACCAATGATTCCGATTTTTGCACCGTAAAAAAACGATAGGTAAATATTGCTAAGTACCTTTTTTTGAGGAGGATAGGTTTTACTAACCCCAACCATCGAAAAAATTATTTTGTTATCTTCTGCCATAAAAAAGAGTTTTAAAAAGTCGTAAGTCGTAAGTCGTAAGAGTTTAGTAATGACATATTTATTAACTATGTCTTATGTCTAAATTCTTACAACTTACAACTATTTAAAAATAGGGTGCAAAGGTATTGATTTTTGGGGGATTTGGAGAAGGGTTTTTAAAATGAAAATCGAACTCAGATTTGCATTCGCATCCAGCATTTTTCCCATAAATATAAATTGGCTTATGCTCATTGGAATGGAAAAGCACAAGAATTACACAGTATTCAGCAAAGTTAGGTCTTGACTCGGTTTGAGCAACAAATTTAAAACAATATAAAATGGAAGTGAAGCCTAACGGATGTGATAAACGCTTTGCTTTTTTGAAAGCAAAGCGTTTCTAAAAGTTATACGAGTTTTTCTAACTGCGATAAACTTTCTTTAATCTCACTATCAGTTACTTCGTGATCTTGAAGATTTCCAGCAAAGTATTGGTCGTATGCCGACATATCAACAAAACCATGCCCCGACAAGTTAAAGAGTATAGTTTTTGCTTTGCCTTCCACCTTGGCAATTTTTGCTTCGCGAATAGCTACTGCAATGGCATGTGTCGATTCGGGAGCTGGAATTATGCCTTCGGTATTGGCAAATAAAACACCAGCTTCGAATGTTTCGAGTTGCTTTACCGATTGTGCTTCAATAAGTTTATCTTTAAGCAATTGACTAACAATAGCACCAGCACCATGGTAACGTAATCCACCGGCGTGAATATTATCGGGAACAAAGTTGTGACCAAGCGTGTACATCGGTATAAGTGGCGTAAAACCAGCTGTATCGCCAAAATCGTACTGAAATTGTCCGCGCGTTAATTTAGGACACGATGCAGGTTCGGCAGCAATTACGCGCGTTTTCTTTCCGTCAACTAAATTATGACGTAAAAACGGGAACGAAATACCTGCAAAGTTGGAACCTCCACCAAAACAACCAATTACAATATCGGGATAATCGTCGGCAATCTCCATCTGCTTTACCGATTCGAGTCCTATAATAGTTTGATGCAGAAGTACATGGTTTAAAACGCTTCCCAATGAATAGTTCGTCTTTTCGTCCTTAGCTGCCATTTCAACGGCTTCGGAAATTGCAATACCTAAACTACCAGGCGAATCGGGATGGTCGGCTAATACTTTACGACCCGACTCGGTTAAGTTACTTGGCGAAGCAATGACTTCGGCTCCCCAAGTGTTCATCATCATTTTGCGGTATGGTTTCTGATGATAAGAAACCTTCACCATAAACACTTTTAAATCGATGCCAAAATGCTGACAAGCAAAGCTAAGTGCACTACCCCATTGACCGGCACCCGTTTCGGTGGTCATAAACTTTACACCAGCTTTATAATTGTAATAGGCTTGAGGTATTGCGGTATTTGGCTTGTGCGACCCTGCCGGACTTACACTTTCGTTTTTATAATAAATTTTGGCAGGTGTACCCAAAGCTTTTTCCAAATTATAAGCACGGTGCAGTGGCGTTGGTCGCCATATTTTATATAAATCTTGCACTTCCTCTGGAATATCAACCCAACGCTCGGTAGTTACCTCTTGCTTAATTAATTCCATCGGAAACAATGCTGCTAACGCTTCAGGTCCAATTGGTTGCTTTGTTCCTGGATGCAATGGAGGCAATGGCTTATTTACCATATCGGCGGTAATGTTATACCATTGTGTAGGCATATCTTTCTCGTGAAGGATAATTTTTTTAACTTTGCTCATAGATAAATGTAGTTAATTGATTGTTAAATTATTATTATATTATTAGGTTATTAAAAACACCATAAAGACTCAATATGACAAAAATAGAAATTATTCCTGGCTATGCAACATAAAAATGAAGTCAAATAAATTAAAATTACGAGTGAAGCGTGATACTTAGCGAAGCAATCTTACCGAAGGTAAACTTGTTAATTATTCTACTTGCGTTTTTTAAGTTTAGCATCCGATACTCATATTATTTTTATATGGTCAGTAAAATACCACTTTTGTAAAGTATATTTGCTATTTTTAATTTTCAAATACCAAGAAATAATAAGTTACCAAGAAATATTGGTTTACTGTTGTTCCTACTCATTTAGAAAGTTAGTTTACGAACCCGCAATTTCGCACCTTTATAACTAATTTCGGCATTAATTTATAAACCACATATTTATAAATAAGATAAATGAAACAGCTAATACACAATTATTCTCCTCCCGACAGTTGGAAACTGCCTGTAATAATATTATCGGGCATATTTGTGGGACTGTTTGCTTATGCGTTCTATGTATCCAAAGCACCATCGTACTTGTCCGATTCGCCAAAAATTTGCCTTAACTGCCATGTAATGACACCTCAATTTGCAACATGGTTTCATAGCTCGCATCGCGATGTTGCAACGTGCAACGACTGCCATGTGCCCCAAGACAACTTTTTTAGACATTATGCCTTTAAAGCCAAAGATGGATTAAGGCACGCCACAATATTTACACTTCGTGCGGAACCACAAGTTATTCATATTAAAGAAGCTGGCATACAAGTAGTTCAAGCAAATTGCGTACGTTGCCACAACAAATTATTCGAAAAGCAGAAGAAAATAGCTGGCAAGTTTAATCTTGTCCAGAATCGTCTTTGTTGGGATTGTCATCGCGAAACACCTCATGGACGAGTAAATAGTTTATCGAGCGTTCCTAACGTTCGTGTACCTTTGCCCGAAAGCCCTGTACCCAACTGGATTAAGAAAATTACCCAATAATATATCGTCAATTAATTCAAATATAAATACTCAATACTAAATACTTGTAAATATGAATATTTCCGAAATTATTAAAAGAAAACCTTGGTTTGGATGGTTGCTATTTATTGTAACTGTAGGAGTAGTTTTCGTGTTAGGTCTTCTTGCTTCATCAATTGTAGAAAGGCGTGCCGAAGCCGTTTATGTTTCAACGCCTAAAACAAAAATTGCCGACTATGAGCCTCGAAACCAAGTGTGGGGGCAGAACTACCCTGTTGAATACCAAAGTTACCTTCGTACTGCCGACACTACTTTCCTTAGTAAATATAATGGCAACGCCAGTATCGATATGCTTGCAACCGACCCACGAATGGTTATTCTATGGGCTGGCTATGCGTTTTCGAAGGAGTACAAACAAGGCAGAGGGCATTTTTACGCAGTTAAAGATGTTCGCGAATCGTTACGGACTGGTGCTCCAAAAGATGCCCACGATGGTCCTCAACCGGGTACATGTTGGACCTGCAAAAGCCCCGACGTGCCTCGATTAATGAGCCAAATGGGACCAACCGAATTTTATAAAGGCAAATGGGCTGCCATAGGTTCCGAAATTGTTAACCACATTGGCTGCGCCGATTGCCACGACCCCAAAACAATGAATTTACGAATTACTCGCCCTGCACTTGCCGAAGCTTTCACCCGAATGGGAAAGGATATTTCGCAGGCCTCGCATCAGGAAATGCGCTCGTTGGTTTGTGCTCAGTGCCATGTGGAATATTATTTTAAAGGCGAAGGCAAATACCTTACTTTTCCATGGGACAAAGGACTTACAGCCGACAGCATCGAAAAATATTACAATCAGGTAGGCTTTACCGACTGGACACATCAATTAAGTAAAACGCCAATGATTAAAGCTCAACACCCCGATTACGAAGTGTTTACAACAGGTATTCATGCTCAACGCGGTGTTGCTTGTGCCGATTGCCACATGCCTTACATGAGCGAAGGTGGGCAGAAATTTACCGACCACCGCATTCAAAGTCCGTTAAATAATATTACCAACTCATGCCAAGTATGTCATCGCCAAAGCGAAGATGTGCTTAAAAAGAATGTTTACGACCGACAGGACAAAATATTCGAAATTCGCAATAAACTAGAAGTGGTATTAGTGCGCGCTCATTTCGAAGCCAAAACTGCTTGGGAAAAAGGAGCAACGCAACCAGAGATGCAACCCGTACTGCAATTAATTCGTAGCGCACAATGGCGATGGGATTACGTAGCAGCTAGTCACGGAGCGTCGTTCCATTCTCCCACCGAATCGTCGTATAATTTAGCTAATGGAATTGAACAAGCACAAGAGGCAAGGGTATTATTAGCTCGTATTCTAAACAAACATGGCTTCGAAGGCATTGTTCCATACCCCGACATTACTACAAAGGAAAAAGCACAAACACTTATTGGCTTAGACATACCAAAGCTAAATGCTGCAAAAATCGACTTTATAACCAACATTATACCATTATGGGACAAGGAAGCGGCACAGCGGGAAGCAAAGTATAAGTAAGTAGTTTAGGCTGGAGGCTGGAGGCTGGAGAAATATAGAGAAAAGTAAAGACAAATCTATTTTAATTTATAAAATGCACATTTTTATAGGTTGCACCGAAGTTCCTAAAGCCTACAGCCTACTGCCTCTAGCCTACTGCCTCTAGCCTACAGTCTAAAACCAAATTGTTAAAAAAACATAAAGTTTCCTTATTAATTCGTATATCGCCAGCGAGATAACACTTTTGTAAAGTATATTTGCTTTTTTAAATTTCAATATTTATAAGATATTATATAATGATAATAGTTAAAAAATCGATGAGGAAAATCGCCATTATCCTTACAGTTGTTGTGTTTACTGGCTTTTTGGTATCGTACACTTGTGGCAAACGCGAGAATAAAAACGAGGTTCTAGTGCAATTGTTAACCCAAATGCTTAACGAATTCCACTTCAGTCCACAACTTCTAAACGACGATTTTTCTGTAAAAGTGTACAACCTATATATTAAGCGCTTAGATTTTAATAAGCGCTTTTTAACAAAGAACGACCTTAAAGGCCTTGAGGTATACAAATCACAGGTTGATGATCAAATTGAAGCCAAAAGCGTTGAACTTTACACAGTTACAAACGACCTTTTTAATAAAAGTTTAACAAAAGTTCAGGGATATTATACCAGCATTCTGGCTCAACCTTTTAACCTCGATGAAAACGAAACCTTCGAAACCGATCCCGATAAATCGGATTTTATGCTTAACGATGAAGCTTTAAAAGATGCTTGGCGTAAAGCTCTTAAATATCAGGTTATTGTAAGGGTTAGCGATATGCTCGAGGCTCAAAACAAGGAAACTAGCGATACCGTTAAGAAAAAAACTATTGCCGAGATGGAAATAGAGGCTCGTGGCAAAGTACTAAAACTACACAACGATTGGTTTAAACGACTAAGCCAAACACCCGATATAGAGCGCTTTGGAATTTTTTTAAATGCAATAACAGGTATTTACGACCCTCATACTCAATACCTACCACCTCAAGATAAGGAAAATTTCGACATATCAATGTCGGGGCAACTCCAAGGCATAGGTGCGCAACTTCAGGAAAACGACGGATATACCAAAGTGGTTGATATAGTGCCAGGTAGCGCATCGTGGCTACAAGGCGACCTAAAAGCAGGAGACGTAATACTGAAAGTAGCTCAGGAAAATTTGGAGCCAGTGGACATTTTCGATATGCGTATTGAGGATGTAGTGAAGTTGGTTCGAGGTAAGAAAGGAACAAAAGTTACGCTTACCGTTAAAAAAATCGACAAAACTGTTAAAAATATAACCATTACTCGCCACATAGTTATTATTGCCGAATCGTACGCCAAATCGGCTATCGTTGAAGATGATGGAGGCAAAGTTGGATATATTTATTTGCCCAAATTTTACACCAATTTCGAGCAATCCGAAACCGGACGAACATGTTCGGAAGACATTGCACTGGAAATTGAAAAACTTAAAAAGGAAGCTGTAACAGGCATTATCCTCGACCTGCGCAATAATGGTGGTGGCTCGCTGGGCGATGCAGTTAAAATGGGCGGACTTTTTATTAGCCATGGACCTATAGTTCAGGTTAAGACTAAGAATGGCAATGCAAAAATTTTAGCAGATAACGATCCTACTATTCAATACGCAGGTCCACTTGTTGTTATGGTAAATAACTTTAGCGCCTCGGCTTCCGAAATTTTAGCTGCTGCCCTGCAAGATTATAAACGTGCAATTGTAATTGGCAGCAATTCAACTTTCGGAAAAGGTACTGTGCAAACCTTTATGGAACTCGACAATTACGTAAATGCATCAAACCAAAATATTCGCCCCTTGGGGTCATTACTTGTAACTATACAAAAGTTTTATCGCGTAAACGGCGGTGCCACTCAGCTTAAAGGTGTTACTCCCGACATTATTTTGCCCGATGCCTATAGCGAACTCGAAACCGAAGTTGGCGAACGCGAACAGGAGTACTGTATGCCGTGGACTAAAATTAACCCCGTAATTTACAAACCTTGGGGCGGATTTTCTAACATGGAACAAATTGTGCAGAAGGAAAATACGTTGGTTGCCGCCAACCCCGATTTTAAAGTAATTAAGGAACAGGCTATTGAACTTAAAAAACAACATAACGAAACATCAGTTTCGCTAAATCTTACTAAATACGACAAACGCGAAAGCGAATTGCTGGCCAAAAGCAAAAAAATTGAAGAAACAAGCAAGAAAACTAATGGGCTAAAAATTAGAACATTACTTATCGACGACCAAACTTCAATTGCCGATACAGCAATGCTTGCGCGAACAAATAATTGGCTAAAATACCTTGGCAAAGATCTTTACTTAAAGGAAGCTGCACAGGTTATTGGGCTTATTAATAGCACTAAATAGTACATCTGTAAGGACGGCAATTTGCATAATTAATCCTGACAGGTTTTTTGTAATAAATAGATTTCGTGATAATTACAAATTACCGAGATTCTATTAAATACAAAACCTGTCAGGATTTTATACATTCGGGATGGACACTAAGGCGTTGTAATGAAATAAGTTATGCGATTAAGTGTCATTCCGACGTTGGTCGGAACCGAGTTTGCGAGCTCGCCGAAGGCAATCCATTAGTGTTGCTGTCATCCCGACGTAGGTCTGGATCTCAAACGAATGTTCGATAGTAATAATAGCTTACATGTATTGGATTACCTTCGGCTATGGCTTCGCCGTTCCGACCTACGTTCGGAATGACAGCATACTTTTATGGAATGCCTTCTTGGAGGGTTATGCAGTTCAAACATTTGTTTAACTTATTTTATTACAATTTCTAAATAGCAAGTTTATTTCAGCTAAAGTGTTAATTATAAATAAGTTAGCAACCATATTGCGCACTATTTACTTTTTAATATATTGCTGAATATCAGCAACATATTTTTCAAAGGCTTCAATTCCCAATATAGTGATACTGCACGTTGTAAGAGGCTTCTTTCCTTTAAACGACTTAACAACGGTAATATATTTGGCTTCCTGAAGCTTATCGAGTTGAACGCTTAAATTACCTGCCGTGGCTCCAGTTTTTTCCCTAATATATACAAATTCTGCATTATGAGCACTAATAAGCAACGACATTATTGCCAACCGCAATTGCGAGTGCAGCAATGGATTGAGTTCGTTAAACATTTTTTTGCTTATAAATTATGTGCCCTGGAATAATATAGCCTGCTGTTAAAGCGAAGGCATTTATTAGAAGTTGCTCAATTCCATGCACTCGAAATGTTATTGCAGCACATACCCAGCATATTACTGCACCCCAAATAAATGGCTTAAACTTAGAGGCTATGCCAGTAACAAATATGCCCAACGCCACAAATAACAGAATAACAGGGGTGTAATAAGTAAAGTTGACAGATGAAATTACTAAAATACCCATTGATATACCAAACGCTAACCATAAATACCCAATAACTCGACCTATGTAGGTAGTAATGCGTTTTTTACGATTCAAATTGATACGATAATAGATTGTAACAAACACACCTACAAACATCAATAACCACGCGTAATGGCCTATAGCCCATAGATTAAAAATTACGCAAAGCACGTACTGCAATAAACTGGCCATTACTACTAAGTACCCCCAAAGAAGAAAATAAACGGCACTGCTTTTATCGATTTGACTTTTTGCAGTATTAATCATTTTGGTAATCAGCTCTAAGCTTTCCTTTTCATTCATTGTTGTTTCCATATTTATTATTTTTTAGTTCGCTACAAATATAAACTAGTTTATATTATAAACCAAATAAATTATAAAATATGTTTAGTGAGGTGAATTTAAAGAGATGTAAACCTCTTAAAATTGCCACTAATGTTTGCTTAACTCGTTCTGAATAAATATAGTAAGCGAAGCAGCATGAGCCTTTGTTTTAATAGCAAGGCTGTCGAGTGCCGGAGTATTATCATCGGTTATAGGAATTAAGGTTTTATTGGCTCCCCAGCGGTAATATAAAGGTTTGTCGTTGGCAATTACGCAGCCGTTGCTGTTCATGGCAACATTAAAATCGTTTACAGCATAAAAAATATCGGAAGAAGTGTTGGAAAGCATATTGTTACCCGATTTTAAATAAGCAGTATGTGGCAATGCCAGATTAAAAATGGTAGGGAAAATATCCTTGTGCGAACCGAAACGATTAGGATCGTATTTCCCTTGGCGGTATTTTGCTGGAACATACATTACAAGCGGAACACTTAATTTTTGCAACAATTCACTATCGGTAAAGTCGAACAAAGCCAGTGAGTTATGGTCGCCAGTAGCCACAACAATAGTGTTTTCGCCCAATGGGCTATCCTTTATATGTTTAATAAATTCACCCAAGCAATTGTTGGCATACTGGTAATTGGTTAGGTTTTTCTTTGCAATGGTTTCGTCGCACCTCAGTACTTTACGAATACTGTCGGTAATATTCACAGGATAAGGCTTATATGTATCTGGCAATTGGTATGGTGTATGGTTTGTAGTTGAAAAAGCAAACACAAATTGGGGCTTTCCTTTCGATTTCGTAAGCATTTGTTCAATTCTATCGAACATAAATTCATCAAAAACGCCCCATTCGCCTGTAGAAGCTCCAGGAACTGATGCTAGCAACGCTGCACTCCCCTCGGCATGCTGAAAATACTGCTTTACAATGTATTTGTCGAGATTACGCCAACCTAATTTTCCACCAGTAACAAAGCTAGTTTCGTAACCATTTGATAAAAATGGGTAAGCCACCGACGACTCCAGCGAAGTACCCATGTAAATTGATTGTGAAATAGGAGAAAGTGGCGTATTTACCATTAATCCTTCTAGTGAGTGTATTGTTCCGTTGCGCCCCGAAAGAAAATTACGAAACAAATAACAATCGGGCAAAACCTTTTCGAGAGAGCCAAGCACATTCAACGTTGAGGAATGGAGGTCGAGATAATAATTACTCATGCTTTCCATCATTATAAAAACAACGCTGGGCGGATTGTTTTTCAGGAAATCGTTATAGGCTGTCGTGTCCATTAATTCAGCTAACGGAGCATTGTTTCCTAGTGGCTTTTCGAGATATTTCGACACGGCATCGGCGGGCGAAGTAAAACCGTAACGAGCTAAAGATTTATCTATATCAATATCAATCTGGTAGTTACTACGGTCGGCAAATGCGTCTTTTAGCGAAAAAACGCCATTCATTGTAAGCGAATTCACAAAATTATTAGCCGATATAATGGCATCGTCCTTTTCAATTGGGAAAGTGCCCAGCGAACCTCTCATGCCAATGCCAAAAAGAACAAAAAATAGTACTGATGCACCTATCTTTAACCAAATCGTTTTCAATGGCAATTCCCATCGAACCTTTGAGATGCGCTTAACAAAAAATCGAATTGCCAGAAAACATAACCCAATTGCTAATAGCAACTTAACTACTGGATAATCAGTCCATACCGAACGCATAACCGCCTTTGTGTCGTCCTCCATAATTCCGAAAGCCAGTAGGTTTAAATGACTTTGAAAAAATTTAAAGAAGTAAAAATCGATAACCAATATCCATAAAAAAATGAATAGTAGCGGAACAGTAAAGTAAAATAAAAAATGGTTTGCAATACGCTCGGCAACAGCAAACTTACTTGGTATTAGTAACAATACGATAGATACAATTACGGGTAAGACTAGGCCGTAAGCCAATACAATTGTGTCATAACGCAGGCCAACAATATATGCGCGAACTAAATCGATAATAAAAGGACTCAAATCGGAATAGCTTCCAAAGTTGAGCATTAACAATACTCGGAAGGTCATAA
Source organism: Bacteroidales bacterium (assembly GCA_025361285.1). Taxonomy (GTDB): domain Bacteria; phylum Bacteroidota; class Bacteroidia; order Bacteroidales; family JAAUTT01; genus JAAUTT01. The sequence goes on from JANYAP010000001.1 coordinate 13,346, forward strand.
ACATTAGCACACCAAGTACATACAGAATAACAATTTTAACCAAAAACCTATTAAATGCACTAAAGTTCATACGTAAATATTTGTAAAGTATTATTTATTAATAGTATTGTTCCCAAATTGCAAAATGCATTTTAAGCCTTAATTCGCAGATATGCGTAAGCCATTTCTAAACCTTTAATTTGCTGCGCTATGTAAGTATGCAATTGTTCATAATCGCCTACCGCATAGCTTAGTAACGACGATGCCTGTCCATATACTGCCTGCAACAAACTTCGCTCGAGAAGGTAATAGCCATCGAGAAACGATTTAATTCCTCCGCTTGTAATGAGTTGCTTGCACGCAATTTTCTTTTCGGTATCGAAAATGTGATTTACCGATTGCAACATTTGATAAACATCGGTTCCAACCAGTGAAAGCGGCTCATGCACGTCATTCAACGAATTATTATTACGCATAAGCTCCATTTTTGCAAAATTAGTACCACCAAAGGCGGCAAATTCGATTGCGGCAAGTGGTAATTTAAGCAATTCCCGAAGGCTTGCCGGACCAATGCCTTGTCCAACTTCCTTAACAATCAGCGGAAAGCTAACCTTATCTAATAATCGTTTTATGGTATCGATGGGAGGGTGTTTAAGCCTATCGCCTTCGGGCTGAAACCACTCCTGCATTGGGTTTACGTGAATAATTAAGCCGTCGGCACGAAGTTTATCTATCAAACGCGAAATTTTTTCGAACTGTTTTTGTTCCAACAACTGCTCTATCTGACAAATACCTAAGTTGGCATATAGCGGAAGGTTGTCGCCAATTAAGGTACGCATATCAAAATCGGCAATATGGTTATCGTCGTTTATTATTACACGACACGACCCAAGCCCCATGCCAAAACCGAATTCCTTACAAGCCATTGCCAAATTCCGGTTAATATGAGCCGCTTGCGGTGCTCCACCAGTCATGCTCGATACCCAAAATGGAACATTAAACGTTTTTCCTAAAAATGTAAATGGTCGCAATTTATCAGTTGGATGCGCTGCCAGCATTGGCTCGTAATAAAATCTATTATCGAGGGTTTCCTTTGGCGTTTGCGATTTCAATGCCAAATCGATGTGATCGGTTTTTCTATTCTCCATAGCTTAATATATGGGGTATTATTTATGGCAAAGATAGGAGAAAGTGTGATAAGTAAGAATATTGAAATTTTGTGCGTTTGTTCTTACAATAATGTTAGTAAATCGTTACATTTGTTTTTTTCATTAACATATATGGCCATTTTAGAAGAAAAATTCTCCCTCCAAAAATTTAACACCTTTGGTATTCAGTGCTACTGCAAAATATTTGCCGAAGCTAAAACTATTAACGATTTAAAGTCGATAATAAGTGAATATTGCTACAACCCTTTGCCTAAGTTGGTGTTAGGCGGTGGCAGTAACCTACTTTTTACAAAGAATTTTGAGGGAGTAGTTATATACCCAAATATTAAAGGCATTGAGTTAGTAAAACATAGCGCCGAAAGTACATGGCTGCGTGCATACGCTGGCGAAAACTGGGACAATTTTGTTGAGTTCTGTGTTGCTAAAAATTTGGGAGGCATCGAAAACCTGTCGCATATTCCGGGGAACGTTGGGGGCTGTCCTATTCAAAATATTGGTGCTTATGGTGTTGAAGTTAAGGATGTTATCGACTCGGTTGAAGCACTCGATATTCAAACTGGCGATAAAATTATATTTACCAACGCCGAATGCCAATTTGGTTATCGCGACAGCATATTTAAACACGGGGCTAAAAATAAGTACGTTATAACCGCTGTAATTTTTAAGCTTCGCAAGCAGCCTGCAATAATACTTAATTACAAAGATGTAATTGAAGAGTTAAGAAACATCTCCGAAGTTACATTATCGGCTGTTCGACAGGCTATTATAAATATTCGCCGTCGCAAACTTCCCGATCCAGCACAATTCGGTAATGCAGGCAGTTTTTTCAAAAATCCAATTGTTTCAGTCGATGCGTTTCAGTCGATTCAAAAGAAATACCCTATGGCTCCGTCGTTTACAGTTGATAGTGAGTATGTAAAAATACCTGCTGCATGGCTTATCGAATCTAGTGGATGGAAAGGTGTACGCGAAGGAAATGTTGGTACACACGAAAGTCAACCACTTGTAATTGTTAATTATGCTAATGCTACTGGAAATGAAGTTGTTGAATTTTCCGAAAAAATTAATAAATCAATTTTACAGAAATTTGGAGTCGATTTAGAAACCGAAGTGAATGTTATCTGATTTTGGTTCGTAATTTATATTGTTATATCTTTATATAAAAGCATTTTATTTATGACAAAATTTGTAGGTGTATTAACCTCTGGAGGCGATAACCCAGGGCTAAACGCGGCAATACGCGGACTAGGAAAAGCAGCACTTGGATGCTACGGTATGCAGGTAATCGGTTTTCGCGATGGTTTTCGCGGACTTATGGAAAACCGATCGGTAACCCTCGACGGTAAAATGCTTTCTGGTATTCTTACACAAGGCGGTACAATTTTGGGAACAAGTAGAGATAAGCCACACAAAATGCTTGTTGGTGGCAAGGAAATGGATATGACTCAGGCAATTGTCGAAAACTACCATCGCAACCATCTCGATGTTTTAGTGTGCATTGGCGGCGGCGGAACTCAAAAAAATGTCTATCGACTTATGCAGCATGGCTTAAACGTTATTACACTTCCAAAAACTATCGATAACGATGTTTGGGGTACCGATATGACTTTTGGTTTCGATACCGCACTCGAAATTGCTACCGAAGCCATCGATCGCCTGCATTCAACAGCCCAGAGTCATCACCGGGTTATTTTAGTTGAAATTATGGGCCATAAAGCCGGATGGCTTGCATTGGGAGCTGGTTTAGCTGGTGGCGCCGATGTTATTTTAATTCCCGAAATTCCTTATGATATTAAAGTGGTTGCCGAATCAATTCGAGACCGTAGCCGTAGTGGTAAATCGTTTAGTATCATTGCTGTGGCCGAAGGTGCGCTTTCCAAAAACCAGAAAAAACAAATGGACGATTTGGAAGAAAAATTAGACTCAGCCAAAGATAAAGAAGAAAAGAAAGCCGTTAAAAAACTAATGGAAGAAATTACAGGCATGCGAACGGGACAAACACTTCGCTTGGCGCAAAAATTAGAAGAACTAACAGGCATAGAATCGCGAATTACAATTCTCGGGCATCTTCAACGTGGCGGTACACCTTCATCGTACGATCGTATACTTGCTACAAAACTAGGAACCGTTTGTGCCGAATACATAAATAAAGGCATTTATGGCGTAATGATTGCTTCCAAAGGCGAAGGTGTTGAAGCTATTCCTCTCGAAGATGTAGCAGGTAAACTTCGTTGTGTACCACTCAATCATCATTGGATACAAAGCGCACGCTGGGTTGGAACTTGTTTGGGCGATTAATATTGTTGCGATTTTATATGTTATCATTGAAGAACCAAGATCTAAGAACCAAGAACCATGAACCAAGAACCAAGATATGATAAACTGTATATTAGTGCGTTAAAAATGAATATGTCAGTTTATTTAATAAGTCTTGGCTCTAGTTTCTTGGTTCTTGGTCTAGTTTCTTATTTCTTGGATCTAGTTTCTTATTTCTTATTTCTTATTTCTTAGCTCTTGATTCTTGATTCTTGATTCTTGGCTCTAGGTTCTGGGCTCTTGGTTCTATACATTACTAATCATAAATTAACAAAATGAACTTAAAAATGAAATTACCTAAAATTAAAGTATTCTTAATTATTGCATTACTTGTAGGCTACGTGCAGGCTTATGCCCAGATAAAATTCGAAAATGTAACCGAAAAAGCTGGACTTATTGAACCGCTGAAAGGCATGTCGGCTCATGCAGCTGTAACTGGCGATATTAATGGCGATGACTACCCCGACCTATTTGTGGGCAATTTTACCCACTTCCCCGACTCGATGTACAACGTACGCGGACATACTACTGGCAAACAACCCGATAAGTTATTTATAAATAAGGGCAATGGTACTTTTGTTGAAGATAAAGAATTTGCCGGCGGAGTGAAAGGTAAAAATTCGGGAGGTGCATTTGCCGACTTCGATAACGATGGCGATTTGGATCTAATTGTAACACATCAAGCGCACCTAGTAAAATGGCCCGGCGACCTGTTAGAAGCTGGCATTGAACGTAATATTCTCTTGGAAAACGATGGAAAAGGTAATTTCAGGAATGTAACCTTCCATTCGGGAATGGATTTTGGATATCCATTTATGGGTCGAACCGCCTTTGTATTCGATTACGATGGCGATGGATTGCTAGATGTGTTTATGCAGGAAGATTTTACCCTTGGCGACATCTCGGCAGGCAACTCACGCTTAATGAAGAACCTTGGGAATATGAAATTTAAAGACGTTACTAAGGAGGCAGGTTTTCCAAGCGGGTATAAAACAGGATTGTATGGTTTAGGTGGTTTTGTTGACGATATTAACGGCGACACCTGGCCCGACGTGTTTTTCGCACATAGCTGCCGGCTTTTTATAAATAACAAAAATGGAACATTCCGCGAAGTTTCATTTAAAATGCCATTCCCACACTTCTCGTTACCATCATCAATAAATAAAGATTATGCCTATTATTGCGGCGCAAATACCGGCGACCTCGACAACGATGGTTTTCTCGACTTCGTTATTGGCGATCATCTTCAAATAGATTCAACCTACCATAAACTGTACGTTTACCAGAACAAAGGCAACGACTCCGATGGAAATCCCATTTTTAAAGAGATTTCGAAAGAAGCCAATGTTGAAAGCCCAGGTGGACGAGCAATTTACATTCAAATAGAAGATATTGATAACGACGGTCGTATGGATATTCTTACAAGCAAATACAAAGCTTTTGTTTATCGAAATGCTGGCGTTTCGAAAGGCATTCCACAATTTGAAGCCCCATTTAATTCGGGTTTCGGAGGAACGACTGGTTATTGGGCGGGTGGCTCTTTTTTCGATTTCGACCGCGATGGTCGCATCGATTTCTTCGGTCCCGAATGGTTTTCAATCGACTCATCATTACTACTAAAAAATGTTACCCCAAACGCCCAAAACTATATCGATGTAAAATTGGAGCTCGAAAACTCTGCAAACCGCAATGGAATTGGTGCGAAGGTCGAAATATTTAAAGCTGGTTCGCTTGGTATTGCAGAAGCCCGTTTGGGAACAAAAATAATATCGGTGGCTAATGGCTATAGCTCAGGTTACGAAGCTATAGCACACTTTGGATTACCAAAAAACGAAACTGTGGATATTAGAATTTCAATGCCTTGCAATGGTAAAATTTATACGGCAACAGGAATTAAGCGCAACCAATTATTTAAATTGAAGAGGTAGGTATGAAGTTAATCAAGATCATTCTCAAATAAATCATAAATATTTATTAAAGTTTGATAGTTTTAACCACAAAGGCGCACAAAGTAAATCACAAAGTAACACAAAGGTATAAACGATATGCATCTCGAAGCATTATATAAAACTATTCTTGACTGTTCTTTTCAAGTACATTCTGCTCTTGGACCGGGATTACTTGAAAGTGCATATGAAGAATGTTTATACTATGAATTAATTCAGCTAGGGTTGAAAGTCGAGAAACAGAGGGCTTTACCTTTAATTTACAAGGATGTAAAACTTGATGCTGGATATAGAATAGACCTTTTAGTAGAAAATTGTATTGTGGTAGAAATAAAAGCAGTTGATTCTTTGGCCGATATTCATCTTGCTCAAATTTTAACCTATTTAAAATTATCAAAATGTAAATTAGGTTTATTAGTGAATTTCAATGTCCGTCATTTAAAAGATGGAATAAAAAGAGCTATTTTGTAGCTTTTTGCGCCTTTGTGCCTTCCTTTGTGCGCCTTTGTGGTTAATTGTTCTGTTTTAGTTTGTATCAACTAATATCGAAAATTATGAAATGTACCTTACAAAAAGTCCTAGTCTTTACCTCAATGTTATTCGTGCCCACCACATTAACCTTGGCGCAGATTAAATTTGAGGACGTAGCCCAAAAGGCAGGATTACTTGAACCATTAAAGGGCATGATAGGGCATTGTGCCGCATGGGGCGATGTTAATGGCGACGGTTTTCCCGACCTTTACTACGGTTCCTTTGCCGGTTGGAGCGATGGAAAGAAACCCAGTGGCGGCACTTCTCCTAATAAACTGTTTATAAATAAGGGCGATGGCACTTTCGAAGAAGTAACAAACAGTCCCGTAAAGGTTATAGGCTGGAATTCGGGTGCAGCCTTTGCCGATTTCGATAACGACAAAGACCTCGACCTTGTTGTATCTCATCAAGCTCATAAACACAAACCATACGGCAAGGTTAACAATTTCCTGTTCGAAAATGATGGAAAAGGTAACCTTACCGATGTGTCTAAAAAATCGAACCTTCGTTATAAAACTCCTTTTTTGGGTCGCAATACATTCGTGTTCGACTACGATGGCGACGGATTGCTTGATGTTTTTATGCAGGAAGATTTTGTATTGGCAAAAGAGGCAGGTGGCAATTCGCGCCTAATGAAAAATATGGGAAATCTTAAATTTAAAGATGTTACCGAAGAAGCTGGTTTCCCGCATGGCTTCCGCAAAGGGCTTTACGGGCTTGGTGGGTTCGTTGGCGATATTAACGGCGATGGATGGCCCGATGTGTTTTTTGCCCATAGTTGCCGCATGTTTATCAATAATAAAAACGGAACCTTCCACGAAAAGGAATACAATATGATTGATAAAAAGTACACGCGACCCGCAACAGTAAACCCTCATTGGACATGCGGTGCAGATTTAGGCGATTTCGATAACGACGGCGATATGGATATGGCAATGGGCGATCATTTTAGTATGGACACTACATTCCATCGCATACATATTTTTCTTAACGAAGGTAATGACCAAAACGGCGATCCCATTCTACGCGATATTACCATCGAAACTGGAATAATAAACCCCAACCAACGAACATTCCATCTGCAAATACAGGATATGGATAATGACGGTAAAATGGACATTGTTACAAGTCGTTGTAATAGTATTGTTTACCGTAACAATGGCTTGAAAAACGGTATTCCACAATTCGAAAAACCCATTGATACAGGCTTAAAAGGAGGTATTGGTTATTGGGCTGGTGGTGCACTTGCCGATTACGATCACGATGGCAGGCTCGACTTTATGGGTCCTGAATGGGAAGCTACTATTCCATCGGTACTTCTCAGAAATGTAACACCTAATGCCGAAAACTACATTGATATAAAACCCGAACTCGAAAATAGCCCTAACCGCAACGCCATTGGTGCAAAGGTGGAATTATTTAAAGCTGGGCAATTAGGTAACAAAAGTGGTTTGCTAGGCACAAGCATAATTTCAATATCTAACGGTTATAGTTGTGGAAATGAAGCTATTGCTCACTTCGGACTGCCAAACGATGAAATAGTAGATTTTCGATTAACGATGCCTAGTAATGGTAAAGTTTATAATGTAAGTGGTGTGAAACGAAATCAAATTTTTGTATTAAAAAAGTAATAAATGTTTAATAATTATAAACCAATGTCGTTTAGTTAAGAAATTAGCTTGTACGGATTGATTTTATTGATAAAATCACAAAAAAAGTTCTTTGAAAAGTTTGTTATTCATATAGAGATGATTATCTTGTAGGGGTATATAGGGGTTATCCCAAGTATTAATCAAGAATCGGATTACCGTGAAAATTTATCTAATAATATAGCGTATGAACTTGAAAACGAGAGTTTTAGAAGCTGTTCAAAAGACGGCTGTGATGGGGTGTTTTCACGTGAGAGAAAGCTCACTATCAGCAATTTAATTGTGCTAATCATCAATTTTAAGAGTTCTATACAGCGTGAATTAGATAGTTTTTTTAAGGCAATATCTAAAAGTGATTTTAAAATACGGGAAGTTACCAAAGGAGCATTTACTCAGGCTAGAGCAAAATTAAATCCATGGGCTTTTCAGCGACTCAACCAAGTGGCTATTGATACGTTTTATCAAGGCGCTCAATATTATCGATGGCATGAAATGCGTGTGTTGGCGGTTGATGGAACTCGAATGGTACTACCTAATCATCCTACGGTTATTGAAGAATTTGGGCAACAGCAATTTGGACCAAAAGCCGACAGTCCTCGCTCACTTGCTATGGGTTCAATGCTTTACGATGTACTTAACCACGTAACCCTCGATGCTCAATTAGCTGCCTATGCATCTAGTGAACGAGATCTATTAATGCAACACCTTAGTAAGGTAAATTCTGGCGATTTGCTATTGCTCGATCGTGGATATCCATGTTTTTGGCTTATGTTTCTATTCAAAGCCAAAGGAATTGAGTTCTGCGTGCGCCTAAAGGATAACTGGTGGTTAAAGGTAAAGGAATTTACCGAAAGTTCCGATAAAGAGCGAATTGTAACATTTGCGCTTCCAAAAAAAGACTTTAAAAAGTTGGCTGATTTTCCAGAAATTCAAAACCAAACCATCACATGTCGGTTGGTTAAAATAGACCTTCCTGATGGCGAAAAGGAAATACTATGCACCTCGTTGATTGATTGCGAAAAGTATCAGCATAAGCAATTCGATCAATTATACCATTATCGGTGG
>JANYAP010000022.1 GCA_025361285.1 Bacteroidales bacterium
GGCTTCTATTCATTTGAGATGAAGAGTTATTCGAGAAAAAATTAGCCGTTGCGGCTTCATCTACCGTGGAAATTGAAATGAACAAGTCGTCGTTTTCTTTTATTTTATAGTCCTCGAATTTATTGTTATCGAACACTTTTACACCTTTATCTTTATCTTGCATGTATACAAGTGCTTTGTTCGTTACACACGAGCTAAAAACACCAGTGACCATAAGAAATAAAGAAATATTTATGCAAGACCGTAAACTTATTTTATATTTTATAATTTTTCTTGTCATCTTTATTAAAGGTTTAAATTTTAAGACCGCTAAGGTATTACTTATTTATTTGTTTTGATATTTGTTGTTTAGTTATAGTTATGGGTTTTGATTAGCAAGTTGTTTTAGGGTGTAAAAGCTATGTTAAGCCTGATTAAAGTTTGGGCGCTTATTCGAGCGCATCTAAATTGTGCCGATAAGAAAACTCTTCTTTATTACTTTTTTGGAAAACTTAGCGAAGCGTTCTCATGAGCGAAAGCGAATAAAAAAGTAACAAGAAAAAATATTTGAAACTTCTTATAAATATTGACATACAACTATGTTTTTGACATTTTAACGAGTTTTCTTGGTAATACTTTATAAAATGCGCAACAGTCTTTTTTGTTTAATTCTTTGTTTTTTTACCTGCTGCATTAACCTTTATAACTGTGTCGAATTCGATGTAAGTGGGCACTTTATATAAAGGTAGATGCTTTTGGCAATGGTTTGAAATATCTTTAATCGATATAGCGTTTCTTTTATCGTCGGCTAATACCACTGTGGCTTTCATGGCTTCGCCGAGTATCTCATCGTCTACTTGCGTAATAGTGCAATCAACAACTTCGGGCATCGACAATATTACTTCTTCAATTTCCTTGGGGCTAATTCGTTTTCCGCCTACTTTAATAAAATCTTTTTTACGAGATTGAATAAAAATGAATCCGTCGTTATCAATGGTGGCAATATCGCCAGTATATAACCAGCCGTTCTTTATTGTTTCGGCAGTTAGCGCCTCATCCTTATAGTAACCCTTCATCACATTATCGCCTAGTGCAACTATTTCGCCTGCTTCGCCAACTGCTACATTATCACCCTGTTCGTTAACAACCCGAAGTGTTACGTTTGGAATTCCTTTACCTATCGACCCAAGCTTTTCGTGTAATTTATTGGGTGGCAAGTACGAAAGGCGCGCGGTAGCTTCGGTTTGACCGTACATAACAACAAAATTTATGTTCGGAAAAGCCTGTGTAAATTCCGAAATAAATACCGATGGCAACTTGCCTCCAGCTTGTGTAACATAGCGAAGATGAGGGAATAACGTGGTTGTGAAGGATTTCGATTTTCGTAGCAATACTTGATAATGGCTTGGTACGCCAGCAAAACCAGTGCATTGATACTGATTTAGATCGCGAAAAATTCCGCCAATAAATATAAATGAGTTGTTGAAAGCTATTGAACCGCCTACCTTAAGGTGCGTATGAAGTAGCGACAAGCCATAACAGTAGTAGAACGGCAGTACTACCAACATTTTGTCGTTAAAAGTTAAGTTTAGGTAATTAATAATAGACGATGTATTGGCAATAAGGTTTCTGTGACTAAGAACTACGCCCTTAGGCACACCAGTTGAACCCGATGTAAATATTATCTCGGCCGATGCTTCGGAATTGGCAATTGGAGTTATCGAGAAATTGTTACTTGTTTCGCCTGCCAATATTTCTTTAATGCCATCTTCTGAAATAACGTGAGATAGTGCTTCCGATTTAACTTTTGTAAATTTGGAAATAAATCCCGTTAACGTATTGCACTGATTGATAATAAAATCGAGTGTTTTCTGGTCGGTGGCAGGGTTTAAGGGCACAACCGTATTTCCCGATTTTAGTATAGCCAAATAGCATAAAACAAAAAACAGGTTGTTATGGCTTATTAATAAGATACACTGATCTTTGCCATACATTTTTTGAATATAACCAGCCAAAAATAAGCTATTCTTATGCAGCTTAGCGAAAGTAATTTCTTCGCTAGGGTTAAGAATAAAGGCTCTATCGTGTAACTGGGTCTCTGAAAACAAGTAATCAAAGACATTATTCATGGTAAAAACAATTAGGAGTTATTTATTTTAATTTTTTTATTGCAGATTCAGATAACCCTGTTGACTTTGTTATTAAATCAATGGAAACACCACTTAATAAAAGATTTTTAGCAACTTCTATCTTTCCTTCGTCTCGTGCGGTATCTAACGAATTTTTTAAATCTCGGTAATATTTTAAACTATCCTCATAGGAACGAGCCTGTTCCCGTGTAAAGCGAGCGATTTCGGCTGTTTCAAATAGCTTGTCAAATATTTTTTCTCTCAGCTTGTCCGGTATTCTATCAAGTTTGTTTAAATTCCTTATTACGTAAAGCCATTTATCAAATCTCGTTTCAAGTTCGTCAACCGATTTATTGAACTTGGGCATTTACATATGTATTGGTGCGCGGCGCAGGTAATCGGTAGTTTGCTGCTTACGGGCAAAATTTTCGAATATTTTTTCGAGTGCGTCAACGGTCATATCCATTTCCTTGGCCACTTCGGCAAGTGGGAACTTATTCTCATAAGCATACCAAAGTATATCCATCTGTTTAAAAGGTATTTGGTAGAAAAACTCTTCCTGAGTTTGCTCGGCGGTATATGTATCGGTTGTTGGCGTTCTGTCTATAATTTCCTGTGGCACACCTAAGTACGATGCCAATTGATATACTTGTGTTTTATAAAGTTTACCTATAGGCATTACATCTGCACCTCCGTCGCCGTATTTCACAAAAAAGCCTTGCTCAACTTCGTGCTTGTTTGGAGTTCCAATTACTGCATAATGAAGACGTTCGGCATGATAATAAAGCATCGACATTCGCGAGCGTTGTTTAAAGTTCGAAGCAGCAACAATTTGAAGATATTCGGCTGCAGGCAACATCTTACTTTGTTCTTTCCCATAAGGATCGACAATTGTTAGATAAAAAATTGGCGGAAGGTTTTGACTAACATTGCTTTGCTTAACCCCAATTTTCATCTTATAGGTTTTCGGGTTGTATTCTGGAAACACGCAGGCTACCGATTCGTCGCGGCGTTGATAGCATCCATAACCTTCCAGAGCGCCTGTAATATTCTCAGTTAAGGTTTTAACTCTATAAGTGTCGGCAAGTTTTTGCGCTAACATAGCGCTATCGGGGCTTGAGTCCTTTTCGGGAAGCATAACACCCAGAATTTTATCGGCACCAAATGCTTTAACCGATAACGCCAGTGAAACCGACGAATCGATACCTCCACTTATGCCAACAACAGCGCCTTTTCGGCGAAGAGTATTTAAAACGTTGCTACGTAATTCATTTACAATCTGATCTACAACTTCGGGTACATTTGTTAGATGTATAATTTCTTTTTTGAATTCCATAAGAATTAATGTTAAGTTTATTTTCTGTTAGTTACTATTCGTGGTGTTAAAATATTTTTATATTCGTCTGGTTTATAGCTGTTTTCGATAAACATTGAATATATTAATTGAGTTGATAGGATAGCCGTTATAGCCATCGTATCCGATTCGCTGTATAAGTTTGTGATTTCGAATTTGTTTTTAAGCACTTTTACAAGCGCGGGGTCGAAAATGCCATATTTTTTAATTTTTTCTTCCGACAAAAATTCCTGTACATAGCTGGGCGAATCTTTCGAGAAAAAGGCACTTATTATAGGTGCTCTATAAGCCTGTTTGCTTCGTTTTAATATCGATTGAGGAAGCCGATTCTTCATCATTTGCTTCATCAGGTATTTTTCGTCTAACCCCTTCATTTTAAAATGAGAAGGAAGTGAAGCGCTATATTCTATTACCCGGTAATCAAGAAACGGGTATCGGCCTTCAATTGAGTTGCCCATTCCCATGCGATCGCCTTGCGTTGATAGTAAGTAATTGGACATTAGTAACTTTGTTTCGAGCCACTGTGCCTGAGAAAGACCATCGAGATTTGAAAAATTTGATGGTAATTCTTTCTCGAATTCAGTTAATGGGTTATATTCGTTTAACGATGCTCGAATATTGGTGCTGAAGTACTTAAGCATTATTGCGCCATTGTTCCATCGCAGCAAATGCGAATAAAATGGGTTATTAACATCGTTGAGTTTACCCCCAAAAACAAATTTAAGAGCTTGCTCGCTCATATTCTGAATTTGAGGTATATATGGGTAAAGTTTCTTCAACAGCAGTGGTCGAATTTTAGAATCGGGGTATTTAGCCCAGAATCGGCGAATTTGCGATTCTTTAAAAATATCGTATCCAGCCATAATCTCGTCGGCGCCTTCGCCAGTAATAACAACCTTTATATTTTGCTCCCGAACCTTTTTCGATAGAAGAAACATTGGTGCTGGGGCTGTACGCAGCATTGGAACCTCGGAATACCAAACTACTTTTGGGAAAATTTCAGCAATATCGGAAGCAGTACAAGTAAAACTTGTGTGCTTAGTGTGCAGATATTGAGACACTTCGTTCTGAAACACACTTTCGTCGTAATCTTTATCGGTAAAACCAATGGAAAACGTTTGCAGGTGTTCGGGCGATATTTCCTTAATTAACGAGGTGGTGATGCTGGAATCGAGACCTCCGCTTAAGTATGCGGCTACAGGCACGTCCGAGCGAAGTCGAAGGCGTACAGAGTCCTTCAATAAGGCATCGAATTGCTCCATTGCCTCGTTAAAATTTGTGGTTTGGTATTTATCTTTTTCGGCAAACGATAATTCCCAAAAACACTTTTTTGAAACAGCTTGGTCTTTAATTATCATGTAGTTACCAGGTTCGAGCTCGCTAATTTCGTTGAAAATAGTTTTGCCTGGCAATGGTGTCCACATTGTAAAAACTTCCGCTAGTGTTTGTGGGTTTAAAGTTACATTTACCGATGGATGTTCGAGTATTGCCTTAATTTCGGAAGCAAACACTAGGCTATCGTTGGTATTGGTGTAGAACAAAGGACGAATTCCAACCCTATCGCGAGCTATAATAAGTTCTTTTTTATTTCTATCCCAAATTGCGAAAACAAATTGACCGTTTAGCTTTTGCAGGCACGAAATACCGTATTCTATAAATAAATTGAGCAGAACCTCGGTGTCGGAATTTGTACGGAATTTACATCCTTTAGCTTTAAGCTCTTCGCGTAGCTCGATATAATTGAAAATTTCGCCATTGAAAACTATCCAATATCGTTCGTCGATATCGCTTATAGGCTGTTGCCCCGATGCAATATCGATAATGCTTAATCGAACATTTCCGAAGCAAACCTGATTGTCGTAAAATATACCGCTTTCGTCGGGTCCTCTATGCTTAATCATGCTAAGCATTTGGGTAACAATTGGTACCAGTTGTTCGGCCTTATGATGGAAATTTAATATACCTGCAATACCACACATTGAGGGAAATTCATTATGTTGAAATAAAACAGCACATATTTACTGTACTGATATTTTTGTAAGAACGTATCGTTCAATAGCATCAATCGATTCATAGTTTTCTTCAACAAAATCGACATCCTTGCTAATAATGTTAAACTCCTTTTCAATAAACGTTATTAAGGAATATAAGCCTATTGAGTCGAGGTAATTTTCTTGAAAAAGCAGAGTGCTATCATCTAACGAATTATCATCGTTCGATCCATTTTCGAGTATATACTTTCGCACTATTGCCTTTATGTTATTGGTATTCAATTGGGTCATATTTTGTGCTGCTATAATTTAGATGAAATATATTTAGTTATAGCATCTATTGACTCAAAGTTCTCCTCTACAATGTCGCCATCGAGGGTTGTAATGTGAAAATCGTTCTCTAGAAAAGAGATTAACGACACAAAACCCATCGAATCGAAAAAGCCTTCGCGAAAAATAAGGGTTTCATCCTTAATTTTGTCGTTATGCTCAAACACATTGTCTTCGATATACTTACGAACTACACTTTTTATTTCCAAAGTTTCCATATTTATACTAGTTTTTGTTGATGTTTCCATTTAAGTATGCTACCACGCGGAATTATTACTCTGTAAGGCGTAGGTATATATTTACCTTCCTCAAACATTTTTTTTCGGTTTCGGTTCATAAAAGTAGCATCTTTTATTACATAATCGTCCGTTTTTAGTTTCATAAAAAAACCGCCTGCTTCTAGTGCATATTCCCTAATATAGGCTATTTCGGGGCTAACTTCTTTAAGTGCAGGGTCGAAAAACCAAGCTGAACCAAGAATGCATTTTATCGATTTGTTTTTCTCCACTAGTTCGGCTAAATTATTAAACAAGGTTTTCCATCCGTTCGGATTGAAATGTGACATCAAAAAAGGATCGATTTGGTTTGTATGAAGCTCGTATATAGGTTTATAACCTCGAACCAAAAACAGGGTAGAAACCATACTTTTAATAAATAGCAGGATACCTTGGTTTTTTACCATACTTAGCGACAATTGATTAATTGTAATAAACTGCGGACCAACGGGAATTGCTTGTAATCGAATAATGCTAAATTCTTTACAAAACTTATCTTGTGTAAAATCTATCCAATCGGTGGTAACGTTATTTGTATTAATGCGTTTATAAATTCTCTCGAAATGATTTTCGAAATTTTGAACTACTGTCGGAGGAAAATTACCCAAATTTAACTCGTTAAGAGACTGTTCGATATACTTCAATAAAAAAAGCCGGTGATAATTAATGGCTGCCGAATGGCTGAAATCATTTTTTACATTATAGTGGATTTCTAAAGCTAAATTGCTAAATTGCTTATAATTAGAACGGTGATTGTTATACGAACTTGATTGAACAAATCGATTGATAGGATACTTATCTAGTAGCAATGAATCGCTCTTCCGTAGTTCGGTTTCAATTTCGGTGCCTAACTTATGAACTTCTTCTATTGTAATCATTATGACAATATTCAATTAGTTTCGTTTTTTGCAAACCTTAATTTCGGCGTGACAGCTTTTAAATATTAATACCTAATTCAATTGGGAATATTGCGCTTTGAAAGTGCAAACTAACTATTTTTTTACATAGGAACAAATATTTCATTTTTAAATTTTGATTAATTTAAGATATTTGTGGATAAAACTGATTTAACGGTACTTAAAACGAACATATTTCAATGCTGTAAAATAAAGTAATCTGTATATTTGCATAATAGAAAAATTGAATTGCAATGCGTTAATTATTTGATTGTTAAATTAATACTAAAAGCAATTTATTTATACATTAATCGTAGTAAATATTAGCAATATGATAATTGATCATCTTGGAATTGTAGTAGTATCAATTGAAAATAGCATAAACTATTGGCATAAAGTATTTGGTTATAAGCAACATACCGAGGTAGTTGTAAATACTAGGCAAAAGGTTAAAGTTGTATTTTTATCTAAAGAAGGTTCAACAATGGTTAAATTGTTGGAACCTCTTGATGAATCGTCAACTATTTATCTTTTTGCGAAGCGGGGCGGAGGAATGCATCATATTTGCTTTAAATGCGATAATTTAACTAGTAAAATTACTGAGCTAAATGCACTTGGCTTGCGAACACTTACATCACCTGAACCTGGCGAAGCTTTTGATAATGAACATATTGCATTTTTACATTCGTCGCAAAATTTATATATTGAATTAATTGATACCGATAAGAAAGCTAGTATTTTAGACCAAATAAACACTATTTAGCCGCTATGTTTTCACGAAAACGGAGCCTTTAAAATTAGTTGTGGTAAATAAGAGTGAGTAAACGGAAATCGAGGTATTTCCATCAAGTCGGTATTAGGTTCCCATTTACGAGCAATGGTTGTAAAGCAGAATTTATAATTGGCTTTTTGGCACGATAGTTTTGTTTGTGCCGAAAAGTCGTTAATACCGCCGTTTTGGTAGCAAAATGTTGTTTGCTGTTTTTCAAGTAGTTGTTCGAGTAAATTGTACGACTGTTGAAGTTCGAGCATTCGCTCGTTTTCGGTTAAAGTAGTTTGAATGTAATGATTATAACCATGCGAGCCAATATGTACAAGTGGATCGGCGGCAAGCAATTTTAAGTCATCTACACTTAAAACATCCTCCGATTCGTATATGCGGTTGTAATATTCCCATTCGTAACTGTCTAATAAATTGCATATTGTCGGTAAAATGGCATTTTTCTCTTCAACCGAAATATACTTGTATTTACGAATTATTAAGTTAATTAATGCGCTTCTATCGTTATTTGTAATACCTAATGAACCAGCAATTTCGGTAAGTGTTTGATTTTGTTTGGTATGCTTAATGGCGGCAGCTATTAGGTAATGATCGAAGCGTTTGTTGCTAACTATGTGATTTATTGAGATAAAAATTGTAAACGGAATTTGTTTTTGTTTTAAATACGGGTATAATTCTGTTAAATTGTTCTTGTATCCATCGTCGAAAGTGAGATGCACCCACGGATAATTGGGTTTAATTTTTAAAGCTGCTATTTCCTGAAATTGCTCCATGGAAATGAATCGGAAATTAAGTTTTTCCAGAAATTCAATGGCTTTAACAAAATCATTGTTATGTAGTTGAATGCGTTGAATATCAGTATCTATTATATTTTTGGTAACTCCATGCCCGAACAATACAAAACCTGGGTTAAGCGTTGAAGTGTAGGTAGCAAGTAGATTTACAAAAGGAGCTTTTTCGAGAAATCCTAAGTTCATATCAGTTATAAATTATTCGATATTAATGTATTGTAAGAAAGTTACGGTTTTTTATTCGCAGCAAATCGTTCTAATAGAATTCGTTTTTTTTCTTCTTCGGAGAGTAATTTATAATCGTGCAGTATTGGGTTTGCGTATATTTTGCTTCTATATTTCTCGGTGGTCATTATTACTCGTGCCGGATTGCCAATTGCAACAGAATTGTCGGGTATTTTGCCTCTAACAATGGAACCAGCTCCTATAATACAGTTGTTGCCAATGGTTGTGTTGGGCATAATAAGGCTATTCATTCCAATAAAGCAATTATTGCCAATTTTTATTGTGCCGAACAAATCCATATGCGGGTTTTCGTTATGGAAAAGGCATATACTGCCTTCGTGGGTAATTAGATAAACGTTTTCGGTAATTATTACATCGTTACCAATTTCGATAAGGTACGATTCGGGCGATAAGGAAAAGCAATGAATTCGGCAATTTTCGCCAATTTTCACGCCCATTTTTCGCCACATCCATACTCTAAACTTGTTGTTTAAGTGTTTAAAAAGGAATTTGATGATGTCTCTTTTAACTCGTTTCGCAACATTTATAATGTTCATAATTAATATTAGTAATTGGTTATTAGTCTTTTAAACAACGTACCGCAAATGCCATAACTTTAGTAAAATGCCATTGTATTCCGTCGGGCATTGAAGCGTTTCCTGCTGTATAAAACATGTGAAAGTGATAGCTATTATTTGGGTAGCCAGGGGTTGAAGTGGTTGTTTGAAAACAGCCCCATTGTAGAAATTCGGCGAATTTACCATCATTCATTCTATTGCCTGCGGGAAGCACAGTCATTCCACTAGAGTTAGTTGCTTCTGCATTAGGCGATTGCCAATGGCTAGTTCCTGTTTCCTTTAATTTACCTCCAGCAACTGAAAGTCCTCCTAAAAAATCTATCAGAACCTCCCACTCGGTTTTTGCTGGCACATGCCAGCCAATAGGGCAAACATTTCTTGGATCGACAACCGTATAGTGGTTGTATAATCTACCATAAACAGGTACATTAGCTTCTTCGCCATGGCAGGGCCAAGTGTATGCGGTATGATTTATTAAGGTGTCGCCTAGCACATTCAGACCTAGTGGGGTAGTTGTGGGTATTAGGTCGCCATTTTGGTAATGTGTTGTTGTGAGATTTTCGGCCATCCACGTTTGTGTGCCTACTGTAACTGTTTTGTACATATTCCCTTCAATATCGGTAACGAAGTGCGTCATTATATTGTCGTATCGGGTTTGCAGGCTGGCTAATTGCGATTCAAGATTGAGATTATCGATATATGCTTTTGTTGCAATATCTTGATCGTTAACAGGCTCTGCCACATTTGTAATATTTTTGTTATTAGCGTTTAATCCGTTATTGGCTGAAATTGCATTGTTTGTTGTTATTGTACCAGTAAACGTTTTATTGTTAGTAATTGTTTGATCGTTGGATGAGTTTAAGTCGTCGGATTTATCGATATCCCAGTTAGAAAAGGTAATTGTGTTGCCATTGGTTATAGTTAACTCATTGGTAGATAGCGACAACTGTTGTGTTTCGGTGGTTAAAAAATTGGGAGTAAAGTTTTCCCATTTACCTGATGTTGAGTTGAAATGCAATAATTGTGAGTTTAAAGGGCTAACTATTTTAATATCGGCAAAGCCAAAATCACTTAATAACGATGTTGGTTTATTAGTTATATTGCTCCACAATACTTGGGCTTGACCGCTGTTTTGAAGGTTATTTTTTGAATAATAATCGGTTGCGAAACCATAGCCTGCTGATGCGTGATTTCCCCAAGAATAGGCTTCGTTCCAATCGGTTATTTTGGAGGCTGTAATGCCATTTGCTGCGTGGGTTGTGCGCATTGCATCGGTAATTCCATAATTAGTAAGGGTTGTAGGTTTGTTGGTAATGTTGTTGAAATGCACTTGCGCTTGCCCTGTGGTGTTTAGCTGAGTTTGAGTGTAAAAATTTGCCGCAGTTGCCGCATTAGCGTACCCTGCCGATGCTGAGTTTCCCCAACCATAAGTGGTATTCCAATGTGCAGTTAGTGTGCTTGTAATTCCATTTGCAACGTGAGAAGTTGACATGGCATCGGAAATGCTGTATCCTGCAAGGGTTGTGGGTTTGTTTAGTATTGAACTCCAACTGCTGCTAATTACAGGCTTATTTGAAAGGTCGTTGTAACTGCCCGATGTTGCAACTGTTGCAAAAGTTGGCTTTAGCGTGAGTGAACTCCAAGTTCCATCGAATAGCAATTGCTTGTTCGAAAGGTCGTTGTAGTCTCCACTAAATGGCAATGGTTTGTTCGATAAATTGTTATAACTTCCACTTGTTGCAACTGTTGCTAAAGGTACGCCTGTTAACGAGTTCCACGATCCACTAAATAGTGCAGGTTTATTCGATAAAGAGGCATAAGTGCCATTAAACATGGTCGGCTTATTTGTTAAATCGGTGTAACTACCAGTAAAATAAATTGGTATGTTAATTAAATTGGTGTAACTGCCTGTTGAGGCTACATTTGCAAATGATGGCTTGCCTGTAATAGAAGCCCATGTTCCGAGTGGTAGCGATGGCTGATTTAATAAATCGTTATAACTGCCACTAAATAAGATTGGTTTGTTTGTTAAACTTGTGTAACTGCCGCTAGTTGCAATGGTAGAAAATGATGGTTTTCCTGTGATTAAAGTCCAAGTCCAACTTGTTAGTATTGGTTTGTTAGTTAAATCGTTATAGCTACCACTAAATATAGATGGTTTGCTTATTAAATCGTTATAGCTGCCACTTGTAGCAACGGTCGCAAATGTTGGTTTTAAGCTTAATGAAGTCCATTTACCGTCGAAAAGTAATGGTTTATTAGTTAGGCTTGCATACGCGCCACTGAACAATATTGGTTTGTTTGATAAATCATCGTAATTGCCACTAAATAAGGTTGGTATGTTTTTTAAAACATTATAATTGTTATTATATGCTACTGCCGACAGTGAAGGTTTACCACTTAATGAAGTCCATGTTCCATCGAAAAGATTAGGCTTCGAGGTTAAATTGTCATAATTTCCGCCGAAAAGGATTGGCTTGTTTAATAAATCGTTGTAACTACCTGTTAAAGAAACCGAAGAAAATGTTGGGGTTCCAGTTAACGAATTCCAAAAGCCATCGAAAAGGACTGGTTTATCGGTTAAATTGGTGTAACTTCCACTAAAGTATGCCGTTGGAATGTTCGACAATTCGTTGTAATTGGCAGTTGTGGCCACAGAAGCAAATTCTGGCTTATTTGCCAGCAAAGCCCATGTGCCGTCGATTGGTGCGGGTATATCGGATAAATTGTTATAGCTTCCGCTTAGCGCGATGGCTTCCAAAGCAGGTTTTCCAGTAATTGTTACCCAATTTCCATCAACGAAAGTTGGTTTATTTATTAAATCGGTATAGTTTCCACTGAAGCCATTAGCTGTTTTGTCGGCATATAGTGCGTAAGGAACACTCAATAACTGGCTGGTTCCTAATTCGTTTCCATTTATGCTAATGTTAATATAATACGAATCGTTGGCCCACACTATGTTAGCGAATGAACCAGATGTTTGAGTTCCGTTACCAATTTCGAGATTAATTATTCCGAATTGGTTTGTGGCAGGAAAATGCGATTCGCTATAAACTATTGTTCCATTGGCATTTCCTTTAAGAATACCAATTTGAATTTCTATAATTTTATTTGTAATGAGGCTACCCGACGGATCGCGAACTATAGCCTGATATTTAAATGGTTGTGGATTTTGTGAATACACACCTAGTGCCAATAATATGGCAAAAACTGTATTTATAATTTTCTTCATAATACTAAAGACCTAATTTAGTTTCTATTGCGGCAATTTTTCCTTCGAGAATAGCAATATTTGTCTTCAAAATATCGGCATAAGCTTTGGTGGCAGCATCGCTAGTGGCACTTGGGTTGGCAACATTTATAATGTTGGTATTGTTTGCATTCAATCCATTTGACGCCATAATTGTAGCCGATGCAGTTAGTGTTCCCGAAAATGTTTTATTTCCAGCTATAGTTTGGTCTCCAGTTAGCGTAACATCGTCGTTTTTATTTGTATCCCAGTTGCTATCGAAAGTAACAGTGTTACCGTTTGTAATGGTTAAATCGTAACCCGACAGAGTTAAGGTTTGCGATTCGGCGGTTAAGTAGGCCGGCGATGAGTTTTCCCATTTACTTGTGGCGCTGTTGTATCGAAGTATTTGATTATTCGCTGGTGATGAGATGTTTACATCGGCAAAGCCAAAATTTTGAAATGTAGGTTTGTTAGTGATATTACCCCAATGCACTAAAGCCTCGCCATTGGTTTGAAGGTTCGTTTTGGTGTAATAGTTTGTACCCGTTACGTACCCAGCCAATGCGTGATTTCCCCATGTGTGAGCGGCATCCCAATTTGTTATTTGGGTGCTTGTAATACCGTTGGCGATGTGCGATGTTTTCATTGCATCGGTAATGCCATAACCATCTACGGTTATAGGCTTGTTTGTAATGTTACCCCAATGCACTAGTGCTTGAGTGCTTGTTTGTAAGTTTGTTTTGCTATAATAATTGGCAGCAAGCGCATATCCTTTTGTAGAATGGTCGCCCCATCCATAAGCTGTGTTCCAATTAGTTATTTGAGTTGCGCTAATGCCGTTTGCAGCGTGTGTTGTAGAAATTGCGTCGGTAATTCCGTAGCCTGCTATAGTTGTGGGTTTACCTGTTAGCGAACTCCAGTTTCCATCGAAAAATGATGGTTTATTTAACAAGTCGTTGTAACTACCTGAAGATGCAACTGTTGCAAAAGCAGGTTTTGCAGTTAAGGACGTGTATTTACCATCGAATAGAACTGGCTGACCCGATAAGTCGGCGTAATTTCCGCTAAACAATTCTGGTTTGTTTATCAAATCGTTGTAGCTCCCGCTTGTAGCAACTGTTGCAAAAGTTGGTACGTTCGTTAACGACGTCCATTTACTATCGAACAGAACGGGCTTACCCGATAGGTCGGCGTAATTTCCACTAAACACGTAAGGTTTATTGGATAAATCGTTGTAACTACCACTAAATAAAACAGGTTTGTTTAATAAATCGTTGTAACTACCAGTTGTGGCTACTGTTGCAAAAGTGGGTTTTCCGGTTAATGCGCCCCACGTACCGTTGAAAATTGCAGGTTTATCGGATAAATCGTTATAGCTACCGCTAAATAATGTTGGTTGATCGGTTAAATCGGTGTATTTTCCGCTTGTGGCAACAGTAGCGAAAGTGGGTTTGCCAGAAAGTGAGACCCAGGTTCCGTTGAAAATTGTTGGTTTATCGGATAAATCGTTGTAGCTACCGCTAAAAATTGTTGGTTTGTTTAATAAATCGGTATAATTACCGCTAGTGGCTATTAATGCGAATGTTGGTGTTTCTGTTAACGATGAGTACTTTCCATCGAAAAGTGTTGGTTTGCCAGATAAATCGGCGTAATTACCACTAAACAAAGTGGGCTTATTTGACAAATCAGCGTAGTTGCCGCTAAATAGGGTTGGTAAATTGTTTAAGTCGGTATAGATGCCTGTTGTAGCTACTTTTGCAAGCACAGGTTTTCCGGTAAGTGTATTCCAAGTTCCATCGAAAAGAGCGGGTTTATTTGATAAATCGTTGTAACTGCCGCTAAACAAGGCTGGTTTATCTAACAAATCGTTGTAACTACCGCTAGTTGCTATTGTTGCAAAGGCAGGTTTGCCAGTAAGCGCTACCCAAGTGCCATTAAAAATTGTTGGCTTATCGGTTAAGTCGGTGTATTTGCCACTAAACAATACTGGTTTGTTTATCAAGTCGTTGTAGCTCCCGCTTGTAGCAACTGTTGCAAAAGTTGGTTTTCCGTTTAATGTTTCCCAATTTCCGTCGAAAGTTGGTCGGTCGAGTAAGTCGTTATAACTGCCACTAAATGCCACGTTCGAAAAATTAGGTTTCCCAGAAACATTTTCCCAAGTTCCATCAAATACAAATGGTTTGTTTTTCAAATCGTTATAATTTCCACTAAAGCCATTTCCTGCTTTATCGGCGTATTTTGCGTACGGAACGCTTAGTAATTGATTTATACCTATTTCGATGCCATTTACACTTACTTTTACAAAATAAGGATTATTTGCCCAATTTATTGTCGAAAAATTGCCCGAAACTAGTGTTCCGTTGCCAATTTCTATATTAACCTGCCCAAATTGGTTAGCATCGGACGAGTGTGTTTCGGTAAATACCGATGTGCCAGAGCTAGAGCCTTGTAGAATATCGATTTGGATATCTACTTTTTGGCTGGCAATTAAATTTCCAGCGTTATCGCGTACAATTGCCTGATACTTAAACGCATTGGGACTTTGTCCAAACATATTTGATGCCAGCAGAAGGATAGCAATGGTGTTGATTAACTTTTTCATGTTATAATAATTGATATAGAATGAGTTATAATAGTTACTGATTTATTATTTTAAATGTTTCAATGAGTTTTTTATTCTGAAGTATCTGCAATATATACGAGCCACTTGTAAGGTTTCGGAAGTCGATTTGTTCGATGCTTGAACTTATATTTTTCTGAATATTAACACTTCCCGTAGTATTATAAACAATATACTCAAATCCCTTATAGTTGGTGGTTTCAACTTTAAGAAATACTATATCGTTTGTGGGGTTTGGGTAGGCTGTTACTGAAATTGCTATGTTTGCAATTTCGCCAATCGATGTAACAATTAGCTTTGTTTGGTGAAAACCCTGGGTGAGAGTTAAGTTGTTGTCGTTGTTACCTATAGTTTCGGTAAAGGCTTCTCCTAAAGTCCAACTTACTAAATATTCGGAATTTTTGTATTCGTCGCCTGCCGATGCAATTACTTGTGATGTAGGGTTTTGACTAAAACTATTGACTGATAAAATTACACTTAAGCTAAGAACGATTATTACCGATTTCATATTGTCGCTTTCGAATTGTTTTTTGGCTATTAAAAATAGCATTTCAAGCATCAAAATTAGTTTATTGAATTGAAACGTGTTTATTTAATATCAATGATAAACGCTAATATTTGACGTAGATACTATTTTTGTAGATTAAAATTCGTTGCAAAGCTTAATAATTACTTGTATATAATTGTTTTTATGTACATTACACTACTTGCCATTAACTTTTGAATTGAGTTTTAATTGATTAGGGTTAATTTAAACGTGGTAGTAATATTAGGGGCTTCTCCGTTCCGACCTGCGTCGGAATGACAGTAGTGGCGTTGTCATCCCGACTTAGTAGTGGCGTTGTCATCCCGACGAAGGTCGGGATCTCAAACGAGCGAGTGATATTAATGAAATAGCCGATTCTATATGGATTACCTCCATTTAGGGCTTCGCCGTTCCGACCTACGTCGGAATGACAGCATACGTCGGAATAACAGCATACTTTTAATCTGTTTATCAATTACTTAACGTAAAATGAAACTGCGTTCCATTACCAACCTCACTCTCAACCCATATTTTGCCGTTGTGTTTTTCAACAAATTCTTTGCACAGAAATAACCCAAGGCCAGTTCCGGTTTCGTTTGCTGTGCCGCGAAGGCTTTGTATATGAGTAATATCGAATAGGTTGGCTTTTATTTCGGGGGTAATTCCAACGCCAGTATCGGCAACGGTAATTGTAACGTAATCGTCGGTTTTAATCGCTATTACATCAATTCGATCGCCTGATTTAGTGAATTTTATGGCGTTCGATACCAGATTTCGTAAAACAGTTTTTACCATATTGCCATCGGCAAAAAAAATAACATCTTTAGCGGTTACATTGTTTATTAATATGTTTTTAGCATCGGCATTAGGTTTTAATGTTTCGAGTATTTCGCTGAAAACTTCGCTGAAAAGTAGTTTTTGTGGTTCGAAAGGTAATTTTCCCGACTGTACTCGTGCCCATAATAATAAGTTATCTAGTAGGTTATATGTATTTTGAGACACTTTATTAACGTTTGATACAAATTTTTCAATTTCGTTGATATCGTACTTTCGAATATTTTTTAATAGTAGTTCTAACAAACCTAGAATGGCGTTAAACGGGTTTTTTAAATCGTGAGCAAGAAGGGCTAAAAACCGATCCTTATCTACGTTAAGCCGCTGTAATTCCATGCTTTGCTGCTTTATTTTTAGGTGCGTTGATACGCGGGCCTTTACTTCCTCCGCCTGAAATGGCTTGGTAATATAATCGACACCGCCCGAAGTGAGGGCTTTTACAATGTCGTTAGTGTCGTTTAAGGCACTTATAAAAATAACTGGAATATCGGCCAACTTAGGGTTTTCCTTAAGTTGTTGGCATACTTCGTAGCCATTCATGTCGGGCATCATTATGTCGAGCAAAATAAGGTCGGGTTTTTCCTTTTCGGCCACTTGTAAAGCCATCGATCCGCTAGGCACGGGGCGCACCTTATATCCGTCGGTTTTAAGTATGTCGCCCAATACTTTAAGGTTTGCTGGTATATCGTCCACTATAAGTATGTTGGCTACTGCCTTAATTGATGCGGTGTTATTTGCCATTGTTTTTCTTTTTATCTGAATATTTTTTGTAAGTATTCGTAATTATAATTATTTGCTTGTAATTTAAGTTGTTGTGCTAATTCGGTGCTTATCGTCTCAACATTTTTGATAAGCTCAGTTAAAAGATCCATGTCGGCAACTGCCACGGCTTCGGCCATTTGCGAAACAAGTTCGTTTGGCAATTTTGCTATATCTGTAATAATAGCATTGTCGTCGGTAATATACTTGTTTTGAAGCAAATGTGTTTTTTCTTCGTATATATACTTTATGTCGAGTATTTTGCCAATTGTACTAAAAAGTTCGCTTTCGCGAAACGGTTTGCGTATATAACCATGCATATTAAGCGTTTCTATTCGTTGCTTTTCTTCCTCGAAAGTGCTGGCGGTAAGTGCAATTATTGGCGTTTGTTTGCCTTTATCGGTAGCTTTTATGAGTGCAGTAGCCTCGTAACCGTCCATAATTGGCATACGCATATCCATTAAAATAAGGTGCGGATTCCATTGCTCGAATTTTTCGATAGCTTCCTGCCCATTCATAGCCTCGGCGGTTTCGAAACCTACTATATTAAGCAGACTAACAACTACTTGAAGGTTTTCCTTTTTATCGTCTACCACAAGTATTCGTAATTTAGTTGTATTATTTTCTATACCTATTACTCGGTTCGAGTTATAGTCTTCTATATCAATCGATTCGCCATTTTGTATTTCAACCACAACAGTAAAAATTGTTCCAACACCTATTTCGCTGGTAACAGTTATGTTTCCGCCCATAAGTACTGATAGTTCGCGACTTAGAGCCAAGCCCAAACCAGTTCCGCTACCAGCTTTAATGCCGCTTGTTGTTTGTACAAAATGCTTAAATAAATTACCTATTTCACTTTCGGGAATACCAGGTCCAGTATCTTGTATATCAAAAATTAGGTGGCTTGTTTCATTGGTATAAATCGCCACTCTTGTTCTAACCGATATGCTTCCTTCATCGGTAAATTTAACAGCGTTGCCTATAAG
Source organism: Bacteroidales bacterium (assembly GCA_025361285.1). Classification (GTDB taxonomy): domain Bacteria; phylum Bacteroidota; class Bacteroidia; order Bacteroidales; family JAAUTT01; genus JAAUTT01. The sequence continues at coordinate 18,290 of JANYAP010000022.1, forward strand.
GTTAATAAATATTTGACGCAGTTTGCTTTCGTCAACTATTACATAATGAGGCAAATCGGCTGGAATTTCGAAATTAAATTGCAGCAGTTTCGATTGTGTACGTTCCTTAAAAATCATCTGTATATCTTTCAAAAAGGTATGCAGGTTTATTGTTGCTGGGTTAAGCACCACGCGGCCAGCTTCAACTTTCGATAGTTCCAAAATGTCGTTAATAAGCGCTAGTAAATGTTCGCCAGCGTGTATTATCGATGTATTATATTCCTTTTGCGTATTTGTTAGCATCGGTTCGCGGCTCATTAGTTGCGAAAAACCAATTATTGCGTTAAGTGGCGTACGAATTTCGTGGCTCATGTTTGCCAAAAACATGCTTTTCGATTTGTTTGCCAGTTCGGCCTGTGCAGCCATTTGGTTTGCTGTGGCTGTAGCCTCTTCGGCGCTAAATAAGGCCATATCGAGTTCCAAGTTTTTTACTTCAATTTCCGAAGTGTAATTCATAAGCTTTTCCTCCGAAAGCTTTCGTGCCGTTATATCGCGAATGATGCCAGTAAAAAATTCGCCCGATGATGTTTTCCATCGTGCCAACGATAATTCCACTGGAAAAGTATTTCCGAATTTATTAAGTCCTTCCAACTCAACCGTTGCGCCAATTACATGTTGCTCACCGCCTTGTTCAATGCGATTAATGCCGTTGTTGTGAAGTTCGGCATAGCTTTTTGGCATTATTAGCGATAGTTCTTTCCCGTAAATTTCATCCTCAGTATAACCAAATATTTTCTCGGCACCTCGGTTCCAGCCCATTACCAGGCCTTTACTATTTGCAGTAATTATGGCATCGTTGGCCGATTGCGCAATAGCTCGAAGTTGTTCCTCGCTTACGCGCAAAGCCTCTTCGGCATGTTTTCGTTCGGTAATATCGAGAAAAATGGTAGCAAATTTTCCGTGTTCGGGCGAGTAGGCGCTTACTTGATAGTGTTTGTTAAGCTCGCAGCTAAAATTCTCGAAATTTATAGGTATGCCAGTTAAAGCCACGCGCCCGTATGTTTCAATCCAATATGGTTCGGTATTTGGTAGTACTTCCATATTTGTTTTACCTATTAAATCAACAGATTTTAAGCCAGTTAGTTCTTCGAAAGCAGGGTTTATTTCCAGAAAGCGGTAATCGCATGGTTTTTCGTTATTGTCGAGTATTATTTCGTGCAAAGCAAAGCCAGTTGTTAGGTTATGAAATAGTTGGCGGTATTTGGTTTCGCTTTCGCGGATTAACTGCTCGGTTAGTTTGCGCTCGGTTATGTCCTGAAAAGCCCCAAATAGCTTTACAACTGTTCCGTTTTTATCCTTTTCTGGAAACATCGACCCATTGAAAAATGGTTGACGACCGCTATTTAAATTTACCTGAAATTCGTAATTCTTTATGGGTTCGCCAGTTTCTATAACTTTCTGTGCATAAGCTTTTAATAACTTTCTATCGTTATGCGAATAATATTTGTCTTCTTCTTCGGGCGTTGGTGGTCCTAGTTTTGGGTCGCGCTCAAAAAGTTTGTAAATTTGGTACGACCATATCAGGGTGTTGTTCGCCAAATCGTACTCCCAATTACCAATTTTGCCTATATCTTCGGCGCGGTTAAGCCGGTCCTCGCTGTCGCGAAGCTCTTCCTCGGCACGTTTACGTTCGGTAATGTCCTCTTTAAGAGCCATAATATGGGTAATTGTTCCATCTGTGTCCTTAACTGGTGAAATTACAGCCGATTCCCAATAATACTCACCATTTTTTTTCTTGTTTTGAAATTCGCCATGCCAATTTTCCCCTGAGAGTATTGTTTTCCATAGTTCATTGTAATACTGCTTATTATGTAAATCGGTTTTTAGTATTTTAGGGTTTTGCCCTATTGCTTCGTCGAAGGTATATCCGGTAGTTTCTATAAACTTGGGGTTTACAAATTCGATATTGCCTTGTATATCGGTAATTACCGTGGTTATTGGGCTTTGATCGATTGCCATGGATAATGTGCGCAGTTTTTCATTTGCTTTCCGCAAATCGTCTTCCGCCAGTTTTCGTTCTGTAATATCGTGGTAATTAATTAATATTCCGTTTATTATATGGTCGTTTGCTAAATTTGTGGCGGTTAGTTCAATAGGTTTGTATGTTCCGTTTTTACATTTATATTGTAACTCCATGGTTTTTACCGAGTTTTCTTGCTCGAGAAGTGTGTAAAATATTTTTTGCGCTTTCTCCAAATCGGTAGGGTGAATATTAGCAAAGGCATCGGTACCTATTAGCTCGTGCGACGACCAGCCAAACCATTTTTCGATATTAGAACTTTTGTACTTCATTAACCCGTCAACGCCAATTATGCCTATAACATCCGAAATGTTAGAAATCATGGCAGTATGTCTATTATCGCTAACACGCAGTTTATTAGTTATTTTGCTGCGATCGAGAAACATGCCTACCTGATTGGCGTATAAATTTACATATCTTGTGTTTAAAAGTGTTTCGCCTTTATTGAACATAAGTGTAAAATCGCCTAGCACTTTATTATCCTTTGCAATTTTTATCACAAACACTTCGCCTAAGCCAAATGTTTTTTCGATTATTAAAACTGCGTTTTTCGACACCACTTTGCTTGTAAGCTCGTGTAAACTATTAAATTGCGTTATGGTGTTCAGTTTGGTTTTTTCGGCGCGTATAGGGTCGTGTTTCCAGTGCTTGTTAATAATATCGAACCCAAGTATCGACAATGCTTTAGTAATGTTTTCCTTAATGCCCAAAATTGCAACGGTGGTAAAATCGAGACCATTATCTTCGAAAATATTGAGCGATGCATACTTTGCACACGAAATAGTTATTATGGTTTTCAGTAAGCTATTGTAATCGGGCGTGTGGTTGGTAAACTGAATAAATTTCTCCGACGCGCCAATTAGCTCGGTTAACGCAAGTTTTTCGCTTTCGTTGTCGGCTAGTTCTTTGGCAATTGCGCTGTTTAATGCGTTGTACCTTTGTTGCAATGTTTGCAATTGGGCAATAAGTTCGCTTTTTGACTGAGTATTTTTCATATTCATCAATATCAGAAACCAGATTTTTAAATACTCAAGTTAGCGAAAAAATATTAGTTAGCGAAAATAAAAATGATTTTGATGATTTTGATGATTTTGGGTTATTCCATAAAGACGTGTAATTGCGTAATTGATCCTGACAGGTTTTAGGTAATATGTAGATTGTATGATAATTATAAATTGCCGAGGTTAAATAAAATACAAAACCTGTCGGGATTTTACAAATTATTTGATATATAGCGTTTTATAATAAATTTTACAGGATACCATGCGGCTAGAAAACCAATTATTAAAACTGTTATTAGAACTAAAAACACATCAACAAGCTTAATATTAACCGGATATGCGCTTATAATGAACGATCCGCTGCTCGGAAACTGCACAAAACCGTATTTTATTTGCAATGCGCAAATTATAAGGCCTAGGCTAAGCCCTAGGAATGCTCCAAAAAACGAAATCATAATTCCTTCGAATAAAAAAACTTTTCTAATTAACTTGCTATCAGCACCTATGCTGTGTAATGTGGCAATGTCTTTTTTCTTCTCGATAATAAGCATCGATAGCGACCCTACTATATTGAACGAAGCTATGGCTAGTATGAAGCTCAAAATCATGAATATAGCCCATTTTTCGTATTTCATTATCCTGTAAAACAGTTCTTTTTGCTGATATCGGTTTTTTACATCGAATTGTGGTCCAAATAGTTGTTGTACTTCTTTTTGTACTTGGGCTATTTCGGCATTTTCATCGGCTTTAATTTCTATAGATGTGATGGACAGCGTATCTTCGAGCAGTTCCTGAGCGAATGAAATGGGCACAAGCACGTATTTTGTATCGTAATCCTGAAGTACATTAAATATGCCCGACGGGTATATATATTTCTGATTGAATGCATTTTCGGGATTCATTGAAATAGTTGCCGATTTGCGCGGAACGTAAATGGTTAGCGGCGTTATAAATTTGAGACCTACCTGAAGGTAATATGCAATACCTTGACCAACAATTGCATACCGTTCGCCTTCGTTTTCGAGTAAAAACTTACCTTCAATAATGCTCGAATCCATGTTGTTGATAGCGTAGTAGTTACTGTCAACGCCTTTAATGGTAGCTATATATTGCTTTTCGCCATATTTTAGTAAAGCATTTTCCTCAACTATCTTGCTAAATACTACAACGCCTTTAATTTCAGACAATTGCCTTAGCTTTTCATAATCAGTTTGAAACGATTTTCCCTCAACAATAGTTATTTTTAAATCGGGATCGAAAGTGTTGAAAAGTGTTTGAATTAACCCGTCGAACCCGTTAAAAACCGATAGCACAATTATAAGTGCCATAGTACCAATTGTAACACCAGCAAGCGATATAGCCGATATTATGTTTATGGCATTATGCGACTTTTTAGCAAATAGATACCGTTTAGCTATGTAAAGTGGAAAGTTCAATGTTTTTATAATAGTATTTAGTACCAAGTACTTAGTAAATGGAACTTAGAAAATGGGTTTATAGATATTACTAAGTACTAAGTACTCGGTACTCTGTACTCATTACTCTTTCCAAGCCTTTACTATCAGTCCTGTTCCCGATTTGTGGGTCATTTTAACGTCTATATAGTTTAAAATAAGCGCAAAAGGGAAAGTTACTAAGAAGTAAAACGGAAGAATAAGCAGAAATAATTTGCTTTTATTAACCATTAATATTGGATATTTCATAGATAGCTTCCACGAAATTTTTCCTGGGCAACCATACGAATACATTGTTTCGACCTTCGAAAAGCCCGAATTCGATAATTTTTCTTCAATATCGTTTGGGTTGTAACCTTCGCGAACGTGCTCTTCGATAAACGAGCTTTCCTCGTGGTCGTGTACGTCCGATCCGCCTTGATCCGAAGGTGTAGAAACCAACAGTATGCCGCCATTTTTTAGCGATGCGTGAAAGTTCTTAAATACCGCAACATCGTCCAATATATGCTCCATTACGTCAACCGACAGTATCATATCGTATTTATTGGGCTCGCAAAATTTGGTAAGGTCGGCTTCCTCGAATACAACCTGCTTAGCTTTACCGAGTTGAGTAAAAAAACGGTTGCAATCGGCTATCTGTTCGGCTTTTACATCAACACCTTTAATTTTCCATGTTGGCGACTGAGTTGACAGATAATGAACGTATTGCCCAAAGCCTGAACCAGCATCGAGTATTTCCACATTATCCGAAAAGGAACTTCGCATTTTTTTTACTTCGCGTTTTATATGCCATGTGCGTAAAAGCAACAAATTTAACATTTTGTAGAATATTACACGAAGGGTAGGAGTGGAGTTGAAAATTGTGCCTAGGGTGCGTTTAATTGGATCGTATTGCATGAAAAAAGATATTAGTCGTAAGTATTTAGTCGTAAGACAATAGTGAAATTATTTTTTTAGAAGTTCTTCAATTCTGTCGGCATAGTCCAAGCTATCGTCTATTACAAACGAAATTTCGGGAATTATTCGAAGCTGATTTTTAACGCGTTGCGCCAACAATGTTCGCACTGTTTTTGTAAATTGCTGAAGATGTACAAGATATTCGTCAACTTTTTCCGAAGGGAATATACTTAAAAACACCTTCGCGAAACTTAAATCGGGGCTAACCCTTACCACTGTTACTGTTACAAGTCTTCCTTGCAAAATATCTTTGTTCAGACGCTGAAAAATATCTCCTATATCCTTCTGTATTAAGCGAGCTACTTTGCTCTGTCGGGTCGATTCCATTGTCTATTATGTATTTGTGCGAAATAATTTTCGGCAAAACTCTATTTATTAAAAATTACGAAGATATTAATAGTAATGTGAGCCACCAAAAGTAATGTTAAACAAATAACATTCCGCGATGTTTTAATATGCGAATCAATCTAATACAAAAAAATCATGAAAAAAAATTATTTAATTATAGTAGTAGCTTTTATAGCTTTGGTTTCGGGAATATTTGGTTGTAGTAAATCGAGCGTTAACATTGTCGCTCCAGCTAACGACACTGCTGTAGTTAATGTGTTAATGCAAGCTTCAACATTTACGCCTTCCAACCTTAATGTGGCTGTTAATACAACAGTTAAGTGGACTAATAAAGATGCGTATTTGCATACAGTAACAAGCGATTCTGTTATGTTCGACAGTGGCAATATGGCCCAAAATGCGGTTTTCACTCATAAATTTACCAACAAAGGAAGCTTTAAATATCACTGCTCTAAACACACGCATATGACGGGTACAGTTGTGGTTGAGTAATAAAACAGTTGATATTTTATTTATATTCGACCGTAATTAACAATTTTTTAAGTAACATTTTATAGTTTTGCACTTCTTATAACAGGAAAATTCTGGTCAATAGAGTTCTACAACCTTTACAACCTTTACAACCTCTACAACCTTTACAACCTCTACAACCTCTACAACCTCTACAACCTTTACAACCTCTACAACCTCTACAACCTTTACAACCTCTACAACCTCTACAACCTCTACAACCTTTGCAACCTCTACAACCTTTACAACCTCTACAACCTTTACAACCTCTACAACCTCTACAACCTTTACAAACTATGGAAATCGTTCTTAGCGGCATTAGGCCTACGGGCAACCTGCACATGGGTAATTACTTTGGTGCATTGCAAAATTTTGTTAAAATGCAACATCAATATAAATGCTACTTTTTTATCGCCGATTTGCATTCGCTTACCACGCACCCTACACCAGCCGACTTGCATGGCAATGTTCGTACAGTGTTAGCCGAATATTTGGCATGCGGTCTCGATCCAGAAGCAGCTACTATTTTTGTGCAGAGCGACGTTCCTGAAATTTCGGAATTATACCTTCTGCTCAACATGAATGCGTATATTGGTGAACTTGAGCGAACTACCACTTTTAAAGATAAGGTACGCGCTCAACCCGATAACGTAAATGCTGGATTGCTTACATATCCTGTTCTGCAAGCGGCTGATATATTGATACATAAAGCAACGAAAGTCCCCGTAGGGAAAGATCAAAAGCCACATCTGGAAATTACAGCTAAATACGCACGCCGGTTTAATCAGTTATATAAAGTTGATTATTTTCCTGAGCCTGAGGCATTTAATTTTGGTGAAAGCTTAATAAAAGTGCCAGGCCTCGATGGATCGGGTAAAATGGGAAAATCGGAAGGTAACGGTATTTTTTTGGCCGACGATCCTAAGGTTATCCGTAAGAAAGTTATGTCGGCAGTTACCGATGCTGGTCCCACGGTGTCGAACCAAGATATGACCGACGCCGTAAAAAATTTGTTTACGATTATGGATATTGTGTCGGCGCCTGATACAGTGCTGCACTTTCGTGAAAAATACAATACCTGCGAAATACGCTATGGCGACATGAAAAAACAGCTTGCCGAGGATATTGTAACATACTTAACACCAATACGCGAGAAAATAAACGATATTTATAACAATAACGCTTATTTGCGCAAGGTAGTAGGTATCGGTACCGAAAAGGCTCGCGAAAGCGCTTCGAAAACTTTACGCGAAGTACGCGAAATTATTGGCTTTAGAGCTTTTTAGGAATAGTTGGCTTCGGCGCGGCTATACCTAGCAAACCGCATTATAGACATCCGTGCGTAAGTTGGTGTGAGAGGCGCACCAGTAATTATATCGCTACCAGCCGTCTACTCGGTTAGCAGTTTTTTTATTGGTTCTATATAAAAAAAATGGCATTTGCTATGGTTTTGCACAACATGGAGGCACATAACCATCCCAACAGATATAATAATGAGTCCAAGGAAATGATCATTTTTAAAAACTGTTATCTGTTTTGAAATTTCGCTCAGTAACTAAAACTTCGGGCGTATTCTTTATTGTCTGTTCAAGTTCTTTGGTTGTTTTTTGAAAATCTTCCGATTGATAGAAAGTATAATACGATTGTTCAATGTCGGTAACCGAAGCAAGATTAAACAATGTAAAATCCATATATTTAATGTTTATCTCTTTGGCATATTTTATCAATAATGGCATGAGGATATAGTTTTCTTTGGTAACAACCATATTCAACATGACATCAGTGCCAGTATTCTTCGTTATTTTTGAAAGGGCTCGAAGATTTTTGTCCAATATTTTGAAATCCGATTTTTTACGAATCTTTTCGTAAATATCTTCAAGCCCATCTATGGCGTGCGCTATGCATGAGCAGCGTGAACACTTGCAAATAAGCTCGAGAAAAAGTCGAAAAAATACAAATTTAATTTCAACTTTCAATGAGGCATACAGTATGTGTGATTTCGGATGCTTTTCTTTAGAAATCATAGATGTAGTTGATTCAGTAAGCTGCCTGCATTTTCAAACCGTGACAATTCGTTACCGTTTCATTTCCTTCTTTCTTTTACCCATAAACGCTTCAAAATATTTTAGTTTGAATAATTATTATATTTTTTATATTTGCTAACCATTGAAACCTACAACTTTTTTATTTTGTTTTACTTCAGACCATATATAAAAATATACATAGTTGTTTTATTATCAACTATTTGGGCGAGTAGCGTAAATTCGCAATCTTCTATATCGGGCATTATAAATTCCTATGCCGAAGTGAAAAGTGTTAACCAAACTACTAGGGATCGGGTTGTTGTTGATAATTTGTCCTTATTTAAGAAACTCGATACGGTTTTAATTATTCAAATGAAAGGTGCTGTTATAGACACACTTAACGATCATCGATTAATTGCGCCAATAAACAGTGCGGGAAAGTACGAATTTATTCAGGTTGAGGATACAATAGGCTCAACTGTAATTTTTACTGACAAGTTTTTAAACAAATACGATAATGGCGAAGCCATTCAGCTTGTAAAAGTGCGGAGTTATAATACTGTAAAAGTTGCATCCTTATTAACCTGCCTGCCTTGGGATGGTAAAAAAGGCGGAATAGTTGCGTTTTTTGCCGAGGACACATTAATATTGGATGCCGATATTGATGTTTCGGGGAAAGGCTTTTTGGGAGCTAGTCCTATTAGGTACGATGGCAGTTGCGATTTTGGGGAAAGATATTATGCCGATATGGTTGCAGGCAAAAAGGGAGAAGGCATTGTTGGTAAGTATTTTAATAAAAATTATGGTGTAGGTTTTCTTGCAAACGGCGGCGGCGGTGGTAACGGCAAATATGCTGGCGGCGGTGGCGGCGGCGGTTTTGGCGAGGGTGGTGGTGGAAATAGAATGACATTACTTTGCCCCGACGAATCGAATAAAACTGGCGGAGAACCTGGAATAGGTTTTTCGGCTAGTTTAGATTATTATAATGGCGCTGACTACGAACATAGAGATAGAATATTTTTTGGTGGTGGTGGCGGAAGTGGTACATACCCCGATGGAGCTGTGTCGTCTAAAGGTGGGAATGGTGGTGGCATAGTGTTTATTATTGCTCGTAATTTTATCCCTAACAATTATGTAATTAAGGCCAACGGCGAAAGTGTTATTATTCCATCAACCAACAATGCCGGTACTGGTGGTGGTGGTGGTGGTGGAAATATCTCAATTTATTCAGAAAAAATTGAAGGTACGTTTAAAGCCGAAGTTAAAGGCGGTAGCGGTGGCGGTAATACTAAAAACGAAATTGCCGATTATTGCTCAGGACAAGGTGGTGGCGGTGGTGGCGGTCTTATTTGGTTTACAGCTTCAAAGTCGGATATTATCGATAGCACTTTTTTAACCGAGGGCGGAAAATCGGGCGATTACCGATCGGCTACTAGTTGTGGCTTAAATAGTAACCCTGGTACACAAGGAAATTCTTTACGAGGATTAATGCCTGTTCTTAATGGTTTTTTGTATAATGTTATTAACGAGCCACATACCATTTGCTACGGACAACCTTCCCTCCCAATTGTTGGAAGTAATCCTCGTGGCGGGAACGGTATATATGCTTATAAATGGATCAAACGAAAGTATAATGTTAAGGGGTGGGAATTGATAGACGGTGCTTTGAATAAAGACTACACTGCTCCAGCCCTTTACGATACTACTATATTTCGACGTATTGTTTCCACATCGAAGATAAATTCCGAGGGCGCAACTATAATAATGACCGATTCTTCTAAAGCGTTGCAAGTTAATGTTATACCTCAAATAATAAACAATAAAATTAATCCTAATTACACCGAAATTTGTTCAGGGCAACCAGCAGTTAACCTTATTGGTGAAATTGCATCACGTCAAGGAGGCACGGTAGCTTATTCATGGCAAACCCAAAAACCTCGCTATCAGGCAATTGATGTAAATTCCGTAGAAAAAGATTATTCTCAAACATTCAATACGGCTACAAATGTTAGCGATACAACGTATTATTACCGAACAGCAACATCGTTGTTCTGTAAGGTTACCGATAAAGCTACTATTATTGTGCATCCTGTGCTTACAAACAACTCCATTTCGGTAAACTTGGTTAAAAGCTATATGCAAGAAATTTGCAGTGGTTTGGTTCCTAAACAAATTGATGGCACAACTCCACTAGGCGGTAAGGCTGGGCAATATATTTATAGTTGGGAAAAAAGTTCCGATACCACAAATTGGTCGTTACTAGCAGATAGTTCATTCCAAAACCTTAATTTTGGGTCGTTAATCGATACAACCTACTACAGACGAATTGTATCGTCGGGCTTAAACAATGTTTGTACCAATATTACTAATGCTTTTTTGATAAGTGTTCTTCCTAAAATCGACAATAATACTATAACATCCTCTCAATCATTTATTTGTGAAGAAACTGCACCCAAACCATTTGTAAATTCTTTGCCAACTGGTGGGAATAATATATTTGTTTATCAATGGATTAAAAGCCAAAATGGTGAATCTGATTGGGATTCTATCTTAAGCACATCCGACCGCGAAAAATACCCGAATAATAGATTAAGTGTGCCTACATCGTACAAAAGAGTTGTAAGATCAGGGTTATACGATTGTTGCATCGATACTAGCGAAGTAACTGTAACATTCTCAATTCAACCTAAATTCCGAAACGGACTAATTTCGCCCGATACAACCATTTGCACTAAACAACAACCAAATAAGATAGGGCCACGGCATAAAAACATACTTTCTGGCGGAAAACTTCCGTATAAATATCAATGGTATAGCCGAATAGATAAAAGTAACACGTGGTCGTTATCAGCTTCCGATTCGGTGTTACAGCCTGTTATACTGAAAGATACATCGTATTTCAGAAGGATAGTATTTTCTTCCGATTCCGTTTGTAGCGACACTGCAAATATGATAGTTAACGTTTTGCCCTCTATAAAAAATAATATTATAGAAGGCGAAAATGCTGTTTGTAACGATTCAACTCTTGCTCAAATAAACGGCGATAAATCGTTGGGGGGTGGTAATATGGAATATCGTTACGTTTGGGATTATAAAGCCGCAAACGAAAGCTGGAAATCAACTCAGGTTACCTCGGCAAATTATCCTGCCACTATATTTAATTCCGTAACCGACTCAATAATAACTACATTCAGACGAACTGTATATTCAGGTCTTCACGATTGTTGTGTAGATACTTCTGCCGTACACGATGTTGAGGTTTTTGCCCGTCCAATTTCGGGTGGCGCACTTATCGACACTTCTGTTGTGTTCAACTTTACATATAACCTTAAAGCTCCTAAACCTATACTCGGTCGCGGCGTATGGACAATTGTCGGTTACGATATTCAACCTGTACACGAAACCGAAACTACTGCTACCGTAACTTTACCCGACCCCGACTTGAAATACGGTATCTATTGGGTTATAACCACTAACAAGGTTTGCCCAAGTTTAATCGATTCCTTTGCCATAACTATAAAGGATATTAAGCGCTATAATGGTTTCTCGCCCAATGGCGACCAAAAAAACGATTACTTTATAATAAGCGGCTTGCAGAACCTAAAGGAAAACGGCGACTTTTGGGAACTTAAAATACTAAACCGCTGGGGAGGCTTAGTGTATTCGGCCGATATTAATAATAACCGACTTAAGGATTTGGCTGATGATATGCCTTATACCGAAATTGGGATTCCTCTTTGGGATGGCAAAAATATAAATGCCGAAGATGTGGCAGAAGACACTTATTATTATGTATTAACAGTTTTTAAAAAAAATGACAAACCTCGCGATTATAAAGGGTTTGTAGTTATGAAGCGATAATATGCGATATTTAATCTTTATAGTGTTGTTTTTTTGTTCGTTACAAACTAACGCGCAACATTTTCCTATTTATAGCCAATACATGATGAATGGAATGGCTATAAATCCTGCTTATACAGGCAGTAGGGAAGTTGTAAGTTTGTTATTTACACAGCGTTGGCAGTGGGTGGGTTTCGATGGTGCTCCTTCAACAACCGCAATTAGTGGACACATGCCTACAAAAAGCAAAAATGTTGCGTTTGGCATTCAATTTATCGACGATAAATATGGTGTAACCAATAATATGAGCGTTTTCGGAAACTATGCTTATCGATTTAGGCTTGGTTCGGGTCGGCTATCGCTTGGGCTTAAAGCTGGCGTTAATGTTAAGAGCGATAATTTGCGAAAACTCAATTTACCACAAAACTTCGATACACCATTTGATAATACTGAAGCTATTTATCTTCCAAATTTCGGCTTTGGAGCTTATTATTATAACAACAAGTTCTTTACTGGTTTGTCGATACCAACACTATTAAGCTACCACGAAGAGAGCTCGGGTAATGGCTTTAAACCATATAGTAGTATAAATAGTTACAATTTTCTGCTTACTGGAGGGGTTATTTTTAGAGTGACCGATAACTTCAAAATTAAACCATCAACATTGTTACGTTATCGATATTTCTCGCCTGCACAATACGATTTAAATTGTAACTTTATATTATTTAAGGACGATTTACTCTGGCTTGGAGCTTCTTATCGATCGAAAGAAGCAATTGTAGGTATGTTCGAATTTCAAATAAATACACAATGGCGGCTTGGGTATTCGTACGATTACACCATAGGCTCGTTCGCAAAAGCTAGTAGCGGTTCGCACGAGGTAACGCTTCGATACGAATTACGATATAAAATTAATGCTATTAATCCTCGGTATTTTTAGGTTAAACGACAGTATAAATGATTAAGTATTTATTAATTAGCTTATTATTAATTTTAGCTCCATTTAGAGCAATTATTGCTCAGGAACTTTACGTGGTTTCGTCGCCAGCTTTTAATACGCGCGAGTACGACGAATTTGCTGCCGTTCCCTATAAAGATGGTGTGGTTTTTTGCACCAACCGACCTCAAAGTGCTTTTGCTATACGAACCGACTCGTCGGGCAAACCATTGAACGACTTATACTTCGCAAAAAAAACAGGCGATAAGTGGGAACGAAACCCTAGAGTATTTTCAAAAGAACTAAACTCGAAATATCACGAAGGCCCAATGACCTTTAATAAGGAAGGTACTGCAATATACTTTACCCTCGGCGAAACGGTTACCGAAGGTATTTATACGGCCAACTATACTGGTAACAAATGGAGCGAAATAATGCCATTCCCGTTTAACGAAACGGTTTCGAAATGCGCACAACCTTGCCTTAGTGCCGATGGTACGAAGCTCTTTTTTGCCTCCAACCGACGTGGTGGTAGCGGTAAATTCGATTTGTACGTTTGCCTTTGGAACCGCAACCAATGGGGTCGCCCCAAAAATTTAGGATCCGAAATAAACTCAACCGCCGACGACAAATACCCCTTTTATCACAAAAACGGTAAGCTTTATTTTGCATCGAACCGAACAGGCGGAGTTGGAGGTTTCGATATTTATTTTAGTCGCGAGATTGAGGGTAAATGGACTATCCCTCAGTTGGTTGCCGAACCAATAAATTCTTCGAAGGACGATTTTGCATTCTATTCAGATAGTATTGATAGACACGGATATTTTTCATCCGATAGAGCAAACCGATACAGGGTTGCCGATATTTTGGAGTTTACGTTTAATTTTCCTGTTATTGATAGTGCTCAAATTCAGGAAACTAACAGTTATACATTTCTGCTAAGCGAACCTAGTTCAATGAATATCGATACAACATCGTTTAAATACGAATGGGAATTTGGTGATGGAACTAAACATCTGGGCAAAGAACTCGAAATTGAGCATACTTATGCTGCTACGGGCGACTATAATATTAAACTTAATATTATCGATACAATCACAAATACGGTGCAGGAAAACAAATTGTCAACCCTTCTGGAAGTTCGCGATATTGAACAGCCATATATCACTTGCCCCGACACTTCGCTTGTTGGAGTCGAAATTTTATTCGATGCATCGAAAACTAATCTTCCTAATTTTACAATTGCTAACTATTATTGGGATTTTGGCGACGATCATATTGCTTTAGGTAAGGAAGTTAAGCATATATATACCGAAGCTGGAGTTTATAAAGTTACTCTTACGATAACCTCCGTGCCCGATTCTAATAATAAAATCAATACTGAAACACGTTTTCGTCAACTTGTAGTTAAAAAGGCAACTTCTAATTAATTTTAAGCTTCAATGTCGATAAACATAATTTTTTTAGTAACTAGCATTATATTTTCACGTTGAAGGTAGTTAATTTGTAAATTTAGATGTAGAATGAAACGATTAGTAATTATTTTCTTAGTTATTTTTAGCAGTTATAATATCACATATTCTCAGCCTGTACCTGGTGTCGATGAGAATATACCGTTTTTAATGACCTTTGGTCCGAAGGCCGAAAAATCGTGGGGCGACGACGATTACTCACAAGTTTTCTTTTTTCTTATCCCCGAAAACTATAAAAGCCCTATATATATTAGGGTGTACGACCCCGATGTTGGTGGCGATGTTGATGAATTGAATGGCACATTCGATACAAAAATGAACTATTCTGTTTATGGTGGCAAATCGGCCTACTACGATCCCGATGCTCAGGGTGTTGACCCTGTAGGAAATTACAAAAGCGGGAATATGCTTGCTTCAAAAACATTTGCTGTCGATAATAGATACGATAAAAACTGGTACACCTTTGGCCCATTTAATCCTACTGAGGGTGAGTTTACTAAAGAGTTTGGTGGTTATATTTTCAAAGTAATATGCGATGGCATTACCGGCAACGACGGGAATATGTATCGTTACTTTCTAAGTACTTCAGGCACTGAAAACAAACCTATTGAAGGTGGCTTTGCTTTTTCTTACGAATATTCGTTCCGTATGTGGGACAATCCAAAGGAGATTTCTCACATATACCCTTATGTTGATGAACGAACCGAAGCTGTAAAAATGATGAATTTCGATTGGGATGCAGATGGTATAATTCGCGTAGTTTCAGTATCGCGTAAAGGTCAGGATTTTGAGGTTTCAAACCAAGACGAATGGAAAGAAGTGAAGTTTTCCGTTAAACCTGAAGAAAAAAAATCGTCGCTCGATTTTCAATTCATTAAAAAACAAGGTGTTGCCGTAAAAAACAATAACGTTGTAATAAATGTTCGTAACCAATACAACGAAGTATTACGCTTTTTTACCGTTCCTATTGGCGGCGTTCCTAAATATAAATGGCAGAAAATTAATGTTAAACAGATAAAGAAATAGAAACCAATAATCCAGCAATCGAATGAAGAAGTTATCTCTAAATCAATGGTCTATTTCGGTTCTTTTATTTATATCTTCTTTTTCGGGGCTACAAGCCCAACAATATAAGTTTCAAACCTATGGCGTACTTAACGGCATTTGTCATCCGTTTGTATATTCGGTAAATCAAGATAAAAACGGGTTTATTTGGGCATCAACAGGAACAGGTCTATGTAGGTTCGATGGTTTTAGGTTTACACACACCATTAATAGTACCGATACTTTACCCGGTTCGCAAGCAGGCGTTAGCTTTAAGGCTAGTAATGGAAACCTTTGGACGGGGCATAGCGATGGAACTATTGTTTGTTTCGACGGAAAGCACGCTCGTATATTTAAGCCCGACTCCGCACAATTTGGAAGCATCAACGACATTATTGAAGACAAGGCTGGCAACATTATTGCAGCAAGCCAAAGCTCAGGTTTAATAATTATCGATAAAAAGCTAAACAAAACATTTGTAAATGCTCCATTCCAAGGCAAGTTGGTTTATTCATTGCTACTTATTAATAACAACCAATTACTTGTTGGATCCGACGATGGCGTGTACATATACTCGTACGGCACTATTAATGACCAAATTAAAATGATAGGGCAGATTGATGGACTGCCACTAAGTAAAGTTACCCGCATTGTTGGTCGCCATATTAGCAAAAGTATTTGGATTTGTACCGAGGATGCTGGTATATATATGGTTACTCCAAGCGCAAATAACTCATTTATTGTCGATAATTTTGGAAGCTTGCTAAAACTCGATTTAACAAACGTGCAATCGGTTTTCGATGATAAAGACGGAAACACTTGGATATCAACACTTGGCAAGGGTCTTTTTAAAGTATTGTCGGTAAACGGAAAAGCTATATTGAATGCAATTAACTATAACTCTGTTAATGGTTTAGGTACCGACGACATAAAAAGTGCATTTCAGGATCGCGAAGGAAATATTTGGGTGGCTACCTATGGCAACGGATTGTCCAATCTTTTAAACGAGTCGTTTGTTAACTACGACTTTAAAAATCAAATGCAAGGTAAAAATGTGTTGTCGGTTTGTTATAGTAACGATGGTTACTGGCTTGGAGGGGAACACGGAATACTTCATGTTAAAAAAGGTGCAGACGTATCCAGCCAATTTTATGGTGTTTCAGCTGGTTTGCCAAACGACAATATTACAGCACTTTATATCGATGAAAAAGGAACCTTGTGGATTGGAACTGATAAGAATGGCGTTTATCAAATGCCTTTTGGAACTAAACAAATTGTTAATTTTAGCCGTAGCGACAACTCTTTGGCTAATTCGGTAAATAGCATTACCGGCAAAGGGCAAAACGTGTATATTGCCACAAAAAATGGCGTTTACAAACACAATATTTTCGATAAAAGTAAGCAGCATTTTTCCACCTCCGAGGGTCTTCCACACAACAATATCCGTCAGGTTTATATCGATTCGAAAGGAACTCCATGGGTTTCAACTCGTAGTAATATGTTAGTTGACGTTACAAACGAAACACAGCTAATAATTAAAGGAAATGCTGGCGAGCTCGATTTTGCCGCAATTGCCGAGGATACTGACCAAAATATTTGGGCTGGTACCATCGGAAGCGGGCTGTTTAAGTTTAAAAAGGACACACTCTTTACTTTTTCGCAACGCGAAGGCCTAAAAGCCGATTATTGCTACTCGGTTACTGCCGACAAAAACGGATTTATTTGGGTGGGGCACAGGTTAGGCTTAAGCCGCATTAACACCAAAACCAATAAGATAAAGGTTTTTGGATCCGATTACATTTCGGGCGATATAAATCCAAATGCGGTTTCTATTTCCTCCGAAGGAAATATTATTTTTGGTACAACCGAAGGATTGGTTGCTTACGAACCTTCGAAAAACACTGAAGCTATTGCACCGCCAAAGGTAAATGTAACTTCGTTGACTATTAACGATAAAGCAATCGACTTGTCGGAAAAGGTTGTTTTGCCATATTCATATTCGGGTTATAGAATGAAAATTGAGTTTATTGGTTTGAACTACAATAATCCCGATCAGGTTACTTATCAATATAAGTTAGATGGGTTCGATCAAGTGTGGTCGGAACCATCGGACAATAGATTAGCTATTTATGGTAAATTAACCGATGGAAAGTACATATTTCAGATAAAAGCCTGCAATGGCGATGGCGTTTGTGCCGAAGTGCCATTGGTGTTCGAGCTGATTATTAGAAAACCATTTTGGAAAACGTGGTGGTTTATTGCACTGGCAATCATTTCGTTAATTGTTGGCGTTTATCTTATTATTCAAATGAGAGAACGAAAGCAGAAGGAGTTTCAAAAATATCTCGAAAGGCTTTTAGATGAGCGTACTAAGGAAGTTCGCGAACAAAAGGACGAAATAGAGGTTAAAAATCGCGATATTACCGACTCAATTAACTACGCCCAGCGTATTCAGGCTAGCATATTACCATCGCTACGCAAACTACAAAATATATTTACCGGCTCGTTTGTTTACTACGAGCCTCGCAATATTGTTAGTGGCGACTTTTATTGGTTCGAATTAATACCAAATTCTACCAAATTTGTAATGGTTTGTGCCGATTCCACAGGTCATGGCGTGCCTGGCGCTTTTATGTCGATAATTGGTACCACTTTGCTAAAAGATATTTTTAACAGACCCGATGTTCATCAACCATCCGATATTCTTAATCTTCTCGACAACGAGTTGAAAATAACTTTGAATAAAAATGTTGATGGCGAACGACCTAATGATGGAATGGATATTATTGTTTGTGAGATAGATACAAAAACCTATATTGCAAAGTTTGCTTCGGCTATGCGTCCATTTATGGTTTACAAGAATGGTGAACAACTTTATTTTAAGGGAAGCCGCAGCTCCATTGGCGGACAGATGAAAGAGGAAAAAATATTTGAGGACGTTGAAGTTCAATTATCTAAAGGCGACCTTATTTATATGTTTTCCGACGGATACCCCGACCAGTTTGGCGGTCCATTAGGTAAGAAGTTTAAAATGGTGCGCCTGAAGAACTTACTGAAAGATATACACGAAAAACCTATGGAAGAACAGTACAACTATATTAAGTCGAACTTCGATTTATGGAAAGGTGATTTAGACCAGGTTGACGATATACTTTTTATGGGAATTAAGATTTAGGTATAAGATATTAGATATAAGTCGTAAGTCGTAAGACACAAGTTATTGGATTGGAAGTTTACTGTTAATAAACTTTAACCTGCTCGTAAATGCTATTACGCTCAACAGCAATGCGGTTCGCTTTACGTATTATATCTACCAAGTCGTTGGTAGTGAGCGATGGAGATTGATCCTCAACTCCAGCCATTGAATATATTTTTGTAGTGTCGTCGATTGTTCCATCAATATCATCAACCCCAAAGCTAAGGGCAAGTTGAGCCATATCTTTACCTATCATTGGCCAGTATGCTTTTAGGTGCGGAAAATTATCGAGAAAGATTCGCGATACAGCGTAATTTCTTAAATCCTCAATAACAGCTACTTCGCCAATATCCGACATCGGGTTGTTCTCATTTCGGTATTTCAACGGAATAAAGCAATTAAACCCTTTTGTGCGGTCTTGAACTTCGCGCAAGCGACTCATGTGGTCAACTCGTTGTGCATAAGTTTCAATATGACCGTATAGCATGGTTGCGTTCGACGAAACTCCTTGTTGGTGAGCAGTTTCGTGAATATTTAGCCAACCATCGGAATTAACTTTGTCGGGGCAAATTTTTGCTCGGAGCGTTTCGTCGAATATCTCGGCTCCACCGCCAGGTATAGAATTTAAGCCAGCATTTTTAAGAATGGTAAATCCTTGTGATACAGTTACGTTGGCTTTTTTGAACATATATTCCAGCTCTACTGCACTATATGCTTTTATGTGAATGTTGGGGAGTTCGCTCCTAATTCGGGAAACTAATTCGGCATAATAATAAAGGTCGCGATGTGGGTGCACGCCACCAACAACATGCACTTCGGTAACATCCTTGCCTTGGTATGTTTTTGCTAATGCCGATATTTCATCTAGGCTACTCTCCCACGAACCGTGCTCATTCATTTTTCGAGAATAGGAGCAAAACTCGCATCGATAAATACAAATGTTAGTGGGTTCAATATGGAAATTCTTATTGAAATAGGCGTTATTTCCATTTAGGTTTTCGCGTACAAAATTGGCAAGTGAACCCAAGAATCCCAAATCGGCTTTTTGGTAAAGTATTATAGCGTCCTCTGCCGAAATACGTTCGCCCGTAAGCACTTTGTCGGAAATTTGCTGTAGTTCCAACGAAAGGTTAAAAAGGCTAAAAGCAGCTTTTTCCATACCTTATAAAAATAAAAAAGTAAAGAACTGAAAAATCAATCCCTTACTTTTGTGCGAAAATATTATTAAATAAACTGGCTATTTCCTTCTTATAGAGTCGGAAACGCTAAGTCTTTTTCTTCCTTTAGCTCTGCGTGCAGTTATTACTTTACGACCATTTGCTGTCGACATTCTTTCTCTGAAGCCGTGCTTGTTGCGTCTTTTCTTTATCGACGGCTGAAAAGTCCTTTTCATTGGGGTGTATTTTTATTTGTAAAACAATATCGTAAAAATGAGAGTGCAAAAGTAACCAAATTTTGTTTTATTCAAAAAAACTTATGTTATTTTTTAACATTTAGCTAAAAGGCAGATATACAATCTTTTTGGTGCTAAAAAATTCTTCGCCAAAAAAATCGCTTATTTCAATTACTGTTGCTCGCTTCTTGTAGGGTTTAACTTCTTCGGCTAAATCGCCTCCTTTGAGGTATATTATGCCATTTTTAAATAAATGATTATTTTGCTTTGCTAGTTTTGAATGTACCCACGAAACAAATTCGGGTAAGTTGGTTACGGCGCGGCTTACTATAAAATCGTATTTATCCTTTAGTTCCTCGGCACGTATTTGCTGGTATGTAACGTTGGTGAGATCTAATTCGGTGGCTATTGCTTCTACTACTTTAATTTTTTTGCCAACCGAGTCAACTAAGTGAAAATGAGTTTGGTCGAATAAAATAGCCAATGGAATACCCGGAAATCCTCCGCCTGTTCCAACATCGAGTATTTTTGCGCCCGTTTTAAAAGTTACTGCCTTTGCAATAGCCAGTGAGTGAAGTACATGATGGGTATATAGATTATCGATATCTTTTCGGGAAATAACATTAATTCGCTCATTCCAAGTGGAATACAATTCGCCTAATTGCGCGAACCTGCTTTTCTGAATTTCGGTTAAATTGGGGAAATACTTAAGGATAACATCCATAATGGTTTAGCTTAAATCTTATGGCTTGAATTCTTTAATATATTGTATAACAGCTCGCGTGCGCGAAAAAGTTGCGCTTTAACGGTGCCTATTGGTAGTTCTAGTTCTTCGCTAATTTCTTCGTACGAAAATTCGTGAAAGTATCTGAGTTCTATTAGTTTACGATACCTAGGTTTGAGTTTCGAAACTACTGCGCGTAATAAAATAACTTTTTGCTGACTTATAAGATTTTCCTCCGGATCGAGCGTGTCCGAGGCTATAGTCATTGGCGTCGAATTCTCGTTTATGGAGTTATGGTCAATAGATATGTTGTTTAGCTTTTTCTTGCGAATAAAATCGATGCAATTGTTTGTGGCAATTTTAAATAGCCATGTGCTGAAGGCGAAATTGGGGGCGTATTGGTTTATATTTTTAAATGCTTTGCCAAATGCCTCAATAGTAAGATCTTCGGCGTCGCTCGAATTCGAAACCATTTTTAGTAACATAAAATATATAGCATCTCTGTACCGCCCTAAAAGCTCGGCATAAGCCTTCTGGTCGCCATTAATTGCTAGCAAAACCAATTCGTAATCGTATTGCGCCTTTTCAGATAAATTGGCCGTTATTTCCATTTATTCTGTTTTGAATTAATAGTATTAACCGAGTACAAAAATATATTTAATAATGGTAAAATTAGGTCGAATAGACATGAAAGTGGTAATAATTTTTTTTCGTTGAGTTTATTCATGACACCATTGAATATGATTATCAATATAATACAGCGGAATAAAAATGCCGACAGTCCTAACATCCAAGTAGTTGGGTTAAATATTAACAGCAATACGCTTAAGTAAAACAGAAAACGTGAACTTATTTCGCCTCCCAGCAGGCAAAGATGCTGCGTGCGGTATTTTATGCCAGTTGACAAATGTCGTTTTTTTTGATTTGCCCAAAAACGAAACTCCGTTTTAGGTATCGATCGCGTATGTGCATTGGGCGAGAATTCCACGGCTGTCGATTTTCCATTAGCTACTTCGTTGATAAACAGGTCGTCGTCGCCCGATGCTATATGTGCATGCGAGGCAAAACCTTTGTTTTTCATGAAAACCGATTTGCGATAAGCTAAATTACGACCAACACCCATGTACGGAGCTTTAATCAAGGCAAAGCTTAGGTATTGTAAGGCAATAAAAAAGGTATCGAACCTTATAAGTTTATTCAAAAAAGTTTTTTCTTCAGCATAACCGCCATATCCCAAAACTATGTTGTTGTCGTTTGTGAAATTTCTCTGCATTGTTGCCAACCATTCTGTGTTGGTGGGGATGCAATCGGCATCGGTAAGTAATAACCATTCGTTCTTGGCCGCTTTTATGCCAATTGTAAGCGCCAGCTTTTTGCCATGAGTAAATTTTTCGTCGTGCTTAATACGCGTTGTTCGTAAATTAGTATATTCGACTTGGAATTTTTCGATAACATCCTGAGTATCATCATCCGAACAATCGTTTACTACAATCACCTCATAGTTGGGATAGTTCTGTGTAAGCAGCAAAGGAAGGTGCTTGCTGAGGTTTTCGGCTTCGCTACGGGCACAAATAATTACCGAAACAGGCTCTTGCGTGTTTGTATATTTATTTTTGCTAGACTTAAAAAACGCTACTCGTACAAAAAAAACCAAATAATAAACTAATTGAATAAAAAGAGCTACTGCTAGTATTTCTGTGATAATCAATTCGTAAGTACCGAAATTTGCAAAATATTCTCCCACTTTTCTTTTCTTTTAAATATACAACAAGTTTATTAAAAATATTTTTCATTCGGAAAGTTTAGCGCTATTGGTTTAGTTGATTTGTTATATCTTTGCAGCCAAAATTTTAAATAGGTGAAATTCAACATACTTCGTACTGATAAGGACTCGAAAGCGCGAACTGGGATTATTAAAACCAGCCATGGCGAAATAGAAACACCTATTTTTATGCCCGTAGGAACGTTAGGAAGCGTAAAAGGTGTTCATCAACGCGAACTTAAGGACGATATTAAGGCTCAAATTATTCTTGGCAATACCTACCATTTATACCTTCGCCCAGGCTTGGACGTTCTAAAAAAAGCTGGTGGTTTACACGGCTTTATGAACTGGGAAGGCCCTATTTTAACCGATAGTGGTGGTTATCAGGTGTTTTCGTTGGCGGCTAATAGAAAACTTACCTCCGAAGGAGCAGTTTTTAAATCGCACATCGACGGATCGACTCATTTGTTTACTCCCGAAAATGTTGTGGATATACAACGCACCATTGGTTCCGACATAATGATGGCGTTTGATGAATGCGCTCCTTACCCATCGGAGTACGATTATGCAAAAAAATCGCTCGATTTAACTCATCAGTGGCTCGATAGAGGCTTAACGCATTTTGCGAATACCGAATCAAATTATGGACACTATCAAACCTTCTTTCCTATTGTGCAAGGCAGTGTTTTTAAGGATTTGCGAATAAAATCGGCCGAATTCGTAGCCAGCAAAAATTGCTTTGGCAATGCTATTGGCGGCTTGGCTGTTGGCGAACCTGCCCACGAAATGTACGAAGTGATAGAGGTAGTAAACAACATATTACCTTTAGATAAACCACGTTACCTTATGGGCGTGGGAACTCCAGCAAATATTTTGGAAAGTATTGCTTTAGGTATCGATATGTTCGATTGCGTTATGCCTACCCGAAATGGCCGTAATGGTATGATTTTCACCAGCGAAGGAACTATAAACCTACGTAACGAAAAATGGAAAGACGATTTTTCGGTAATCGACCCTAACGGCACATCTTTTGTTGACAAAACATACACGAAAGCGTACCTTCGTCATCTAGTAATTTGTAAGGAAATGCTTGGCGCTCAAATTGCAAGTATCCATAACTTAGCTTTTTACCTTGATTTGGTTAAGCAAGCGCGCGAAAACATTAACGATGGAACGTTTAATGAATGGAAAAATGTAATGGTAAAACAAACTAGCCAAAGGTTATGAACAAGTGGCGACTGAAAATAATTGATTATTATATAATTAAGAAATTCCTCGGAACATTCTTCTTCGCGTTAATGCTTATTATTGGCATTGCGGTAGTGTTCGACTTGTCAGAAAAAATCGACGATTTCATGACCAAAGGTGCGCCTTTGAAAATGATTATTTTCGATTATTACCTCAACTTCATTCCATACTTTGCAGTTCTGTTCAGCTCGCTGTTTACCTTTATTGCAGTCATTTTTTTTACCTCAAAAATGGCCTACAACACCGAAATTATTGCCATTTTAAATAGCGGAATGAGCTTTCGACGACTGCTTTACCCATATTTTATTTCGGCATTTATTTTGGCCGCCTTTTCGTTCGGTTTAAGCAACTATATTATTCCGAAGGCTAATATGAAAAGGTTTGTTTTTGAAGAAGTTTATGTTCGAAACAATCCGTATAGTTTTGATAAACAAGATATTCATAAACAGTTGGAGCCAGGAGTTTTTATCTACATGCAATCGTTTAGTAACCCTACAGCTACAGGATATAAGTTTTCGATGGAAACATTTGATGGTCAGAAGCTTAAATCGAAACTGATGGCCGATTATATTAAATGGGATTCTACTCGAAATAAGTGGTTGATTAACAACTATTACATCCGTAATATGGATGGGCTTAATGAATCGGTTAAACGTGGCGAAAAAATTGACACTACCCTTAATTTAAAACCCGACGAATTTAAACGACGCGATAATTTTGTTGAGGCCATGAGCATTGGCGAGCTTAATAGCTATATAAAAACCCTTGCTATGCAAGGAACTGATAATATAAGCCTGTATAAAATTGAACGCGAGAAACGTTTGGCATTTCCGTTTTCCACCTTTATTCTTACGCTTATTGGCGTTACATTATCTACCCGTAAGGTGCGTGGCGGCATTGGTGTGCATATTGGAACAGGTTTGGCACTTAGCTTTACCTATATTCTTTTCATGCAATTTTCGCAACAATTTGCTATTTCGGGTATGCTAAGCCCCTTGCTCGCCGCTTGGATACCAAACATAATATTCGCTTTTATATCGTTATATTTATATCGTTTAGCCCCTAAATAATTTAGTCATTACCTTGGCTAGCAGGTATATCTGTCATTTTTACATTTATTATTTGTAATCCGTAATTTGCGCATCTGTAATTTGTAATTTCCTCATTTCCTCAGTTCTAAATCTGTCATTTGTAATTTGTAATTTGTCATTTGCACATCTGTCATCTGTAATTCCCACACCTGTAATTTGTAATCTCCACATCAATAATTTTCGTATTTTCGCACCTTAAAAGCTATAAAACATGTACAGAACACATACCTGTGGAGAATTAACCATGGCGCAAGTTGGTAAAACTGTTACCCTTGCCGGATGGATGCAACGCTCGCGCGATTTGGGCGGAATGACTTTTATCGACCTTCGCGACCGTTATGGGCTTACCCAGCTTGTATTTAACATGGAAACCAATGCTGGTCTTTGCACCGAAGCACGTAAGTTTGGTCGCGAATTTGTACTTCAGGCAACTGGCAAGGTTACAGAACGATACAACAAAAACCTAAACATGCCCACAGGGGAAATAGAAATTATTGTTGACGAAATTAAAGTGTTAAATGTTTCAGCAACACCTCCTTTCACTATCGAAGACGAATCCGATGGTGGCGACGAACTTCGTATGAAATACCGGTATCTCGATTTGCGCCGAAGCACTGTTCGCCGTAATCTGGAGCTTCGCCACCACATGGCACAGGAAGTTCGTAAATATTTCGATGCACTTGGTTTTATGGAAGTTGAAACACCAGTACTCATAAAATCGACACCCGAAGGAGCACGCGACTTTGTTGTTCCTTCGCGATTAAATCCGGGGCAGTTTTACGCTTTGCCGCAGTCGCCACAAACCTTCAAGCAACTTATGATGGTGGCAGGCTTCGACCGCTATTTTCAAATTGTAAAATGCTTTCGCGACGAGGATTTACGCGCCGACCGCCAGCCCGAGTTTACGCAAATTGATTGCGAAATGGCTTTTGTAGAACAGGAGGATATTCTTCAGGCTTTCGAGGGTATGCTAAAACACCTGTTTAAAACCGTTCGAGGCGTTGAGTTTACCGAACCTTTCGTGCGAATGACATTTGCCGATGCCATCAATACATACGGTAACGATAAGCCCGATTTGCGCTTTGGCATGAAAATACATGAAGTTACCAATTTGGTAAAAGGTAAAGGTTTTAGCATTTTCGATAACGCCGATTACGTTGGGGGTATATGTGCCGAGGGTTGCAGCGAATACACACGCAAACAGCTCGACGAACTTACCGAATGGGTTAAACGTCCACAAATTGGGGCATTGGGGTTAATTTATATAAAATTTAATATCGATGGTACGCTTAAATCGACGGTCGATAAATTCTATTCTCCCGAAGAGATTAAGGCATTGGCCGATAACTTCAACGCAAAACCAAGCGATATAATTTTTCTTCTTCCCGGAAAGAAAAAGAAAACACTTGCACAACTTAGTGAGCTTCGCCTCGAAATGGGCGCTCGCTTGGGCTTACGCGACAAAAATACTTTCGCACCACTTTGGGTAATCGATTTTCCGCTTTTCGAATACGACGAAGAAACTGGCAGGTATTACGCTATGCATCACCCATTTACATCGCCAAAAATTGACGATTTACAATACTTCGAAACCGATTCGGCTCGTGTTCGGGCCAACGCTTACGATTGTGTTGTAAACGGCGTTGAACTTGGTGGCGGTTCCATTCGTATTCACGATCAGGAATTGCAACAACGTATGTTTAAAGTACTTGGCTTTACTAAGGAACAGGCCGAATACCAATTCGGGTTTCTAATGAATGCCTTTACTTATGGCGCCCCTCCGCATGGCGGCATTGCCTTTGGCTTCGACCGTCTGGCTTCCATGTTTGCTGGTCTTGACTCCATTCGCGATGTAATTGCCTTCCCTAAAAACAACTCAGGCCGCGATGTAATGATCGATAGCCCATCGCATATTGCCGACGAGCAACTCAAGGAGTTGAATATTAAGGTTGAAGTGAAGATGGAGAAGTCGTAAGTTTGACGATTGCTAATCGTTTTAGAATTGTGTTTATAAGGTTACAGCCTTATAAACATGTTTTATAAGGTTACAGCCTTATAAATTAATAGAAAGTATTATATTTGTTTTTTTAAATTGCACACACAATGATTATTACGAACTGATTACGTAACTAACTGTTAATTTATTTACTGCATAGTTTTTATATCTTTTCAATTTGGCATGATTAAGGCAACAATATCTGGCGACATAATTGCATCGACAACCATAAGTGTTGACGATAGATTGTTGTTTTTAAGCAAGTTAAAAGAACTGTTTGCACGCATCGAAAATAAATACAACTTTTATGGTCGCATTATAAAGGGCGATTATTTGGAATGTTATATCGACGACCCACGCTTTGCGCTGCGAATAGCACTAATAATTAAAAACTTTATAAAATCGACGAGTGCATACGCATTGAACAAAAGTACCAAAAACGAAAGTCGCGGAAAATATTTCAAAATTTATGGTGTTCGTTTGGCAATTGGCGTAGGCAGTATTGAGCGTTTCGATAAAGAAAACGGAATTATTGAAGGCGAATCTATTCAATTTTCGGGGCGAATTATTGGCAACGAAAGTTCGCACAATAACGAGAAAAGGGTGGTAATAAAGCAAACACTTTTTATTCAAACATCAAACACATTGTGGAACAACGAGTTTAATGTAACCGTTTCTCTTATCGACTTTCTCCTTACAAAAAGCACGTCAAACCAATGTGCCATTATTATCGAAAAGCTTTTGGGCGAAAGCGAAGAGCAAATTGCAACGCAACTGAATATTAGTCAATCGGCAGTAAACCAGCGTTCTAAATCGGGAGGGTGGAATGCTATCGAAAAAGCTATCGAACGATTCGAAAACGTTGTTCAATAAAATCATGTTTTAATGAATGCTACCCTTGTAAATATTATCATTCTGCAGCTTATAGCTCACTTCCTTGCCGATTTTATTATATTAAACGATAAAAATTCGCGAGAGAAGAATAGTAATGGAATACGCTCTAAGCACCTATACATCCATATTGCCGTTGTAACATTTTTATCGTTTGTGTTTTCGGCTAATTTACACTTTTGGTGGTGCTCGCTCGTTATTGGAAGTTTGCATTTTGTTACCGATGCTTCGAAAGCTAAAACCTTGAAACTTAATTGTAACACTCGCTGGGTGTTTTTCATCGACCAAATAGTTCATATTGTTATAATTACAATAGTGTCGTGGATATTTGTTAACTCGTGGGAAACCCCTGCAATGCTTTTTGAATATTTTGGTAATCTACTTCGAAATACGCAATTATTGCTTTATGTACTTGGTTATCTGCTTTGTTTAAAACCTTCGAACATAATTGTGATGCAAATAATTTCCAAATGGATGCAGGAAAAGGATGTAAACGATGGTGAGCTTGAAAATGCAGGTAAACTTATTGGTATAATTGAACGAGTGCTTACATTAACGTTTGTAATTCTAAATCAGTATTCTGCAATCGGTTTTCTTTTGGCAGCCAAGTCGATATTGCGATTTAAGGAAACTACTGGTCAAAAACGAAGCGAATACGTTTTACTGGGTACATTGCTCAGTTTTAGTATCGCCATTTTTATTGGAATTATTATTAAGGTTGTAATCAATAACTATAATCCTTAAATTGCGTTTATTATGACTGCTAACAAACAAAAAGCATACATATTATTATCTGGCGGACAGGATTCGTTTGTGTGTCTCTTATGGGCATTGCAAATGTTCGACGAAGTTGAAGCTGTGAGTATTAACTACGGTCAGAGGCACAATGCCGAATTACGCTACGCTGGCTTAGTTGCCAATTATTTTAACGTAAAACATACCGTTTACAATATCGGCGAATTTATTACATCTATGGCCGATAGCACGTTACTTAACTCCGGTAATCATAACGATTCGCATCCACAAGCTAACAACTTGCCTGCCAGCTTTGTGCCAAACCGAAACGGCATTTTCCTTACCGTTATTTCGAACCATGCTTTTCGCAATAATGAGCCAATAATTAACTTAATTACAGGTACTTGCGAAACAGATTTTTCGGGATATCCCGATTGTCGCGATGCATATATAAAAGCCAAAGCGTTGGAACTTTCGCTAGGTTTGGATCGCACTGTAAACATTCTTACTCCACTTATGTGGAAAAACAAAGCTCAAACCTTCGAAATGGCAGATAAGGCTGGTAAACTTAACGAACTTAACGAACTTACGTTGACTTGCTATAATGCAGTAGAACAATTAAATGTGTGGGGGCGTGGTTGTGGCAGTTGCCCTGCTTGCAAACTGCGCGAAAGAGGTTTTTTGGATTATTTGGCTTCGACGAATATAAAATAAATGATTGATATACTGGAAACTCCATTTTTTCTTAACGAACACTTCGAATCTATTCAAGGTGAAGGAAATTACGCTGGAGCGAATAGTTTGTTTCTTCGTTTTCACTTCTGCAACCTTACTTGTAGCTGGTGCGACAGCAAATTTACTTGGTTTGGAAACGAACGTAATTACGTGGAATACTCGTCTAATCAAATTAAAGCGATAATTACATCCCATCAAGCGCCTCATATTGTGCTAACTGGTGGAGAACCAACTTTGTACAGGCTCGATAAATTAGTAGTAGCCAATAAAAAGTTTCATGTTGAAAGCAACGGTACATTTATACCTACCGAACCCCTTGAGATTGCAGTGCGCGAAAACCTTACTATTCGGCGCGATGCTATGAACGAAGCTATTATAAGTCAATTCAACTGGGTTATTTCGCCAAAACTATCAAATGCTCGCCAGAAACTAAACGATCGTAGCCTTCGTTTCTGGGCGCAAACCAGTTACTCTATTTTTAAGTTTGTTGTTCGAAATACCGACGACATAAATGAGGTGGAAACCATCGTTAATAAGTTTTCAATAAGCAGTTTTAAAGTATATTTGGCACTCGAAGGTCAAACCCTCGAATCGCAACTAAAACCCTCTCTGGTTGATGAAATTGTGAAACGAGGTTATAACTACTCGCCACGTTTACACGTAATGCTTTGGGGAATGCAACGTGGAAAATAGTGGTAAATAGTACCAGGTACCTAGTAATTAGACTTATAAGTACCTTTGTTCCCAAATACTATTTACTCATTACTTAGTACTCAATACTATTTTTACCTTTGTTCCCAATTACTAGTTACTCAGTACTTAGTACTCAATACTTTTTTATGACATACGAAATATTCAAAGAATTCCGCTTCGAAGCTGCGCATAGGTTGGTAAAAAACTACACAGGCAAATGCACTAATAATCACGGGCATTCATGGCATGTGCGTATTCACCTGCAAGCCAATTCGCTCGATGAAAAAGATATGCTTATCGATTTTCAGGAAGTGAAAGTGCTAAAGCAATGGATTGACGATAACCTCGACCACGCCACACTGCTTTGGGAAAACGACCCAATGTGCGCGTATATTCGTCAATCGGAGCAACGCATTTACGTTACGTTAAAAAATCCCACATCGGAGCATATAGCCGAAATTATTATGCAACAAGCTATTAGACTTTTCCAAAATAACCGAATAAACGTTGCATGCGTAGAAGTAAACGAAACCTGCACTACCGGCGCTAAGATCTATCAGTAAATCCGAGCAATTAATACATATCCGAAAATTTAGATGTAATAATTGGTTGTAAGTTTATAACTTTGTTAAAAACTGAAAAATGGAGCACTTAGTAATTGAAAATAAGGGTAATCAAATGATATTGAAACTTAATAAAAATGGTTTCAACGAGAATTATTTAATTTCTTTAGTAAAACGTTTGCAAATAGAGAGTTTAGCACAAAAGGCGGAATTTGATTCCAAAATTTTACATGTCGCCGAGAAGATAAATAGAGATTGGTGGAGTAAGCATGGCGATAATTTTTAAAAAGGAATTAAGAAATGATTCCTAATGCGGTGGTAGTTGATACTAATTTGATATTTTCATCGTTGATTTCTATTAATTCGAAAATTCGCGATATTTAGGTTCGAATCTGGCATGACTTTTTATTCCCCAAACTATTTAATTACTGAAATTTACACTCATAAAGATAAGATATCTAAATATTCTAAGCTTTCTAAAACAGAGTTTTATATTTATTTTAGTGGCATTATTGAGCTGATAACGTTTGTTCCAACATAATTTATTGAATTAGAAAGTCGGCAAAAAGCTTATTATCTTTGCCAACATGTCGATATCAAAGATTCTCCATTTTTATCTCTGGCAATTCATTTGAATA
Organism: Bacteroidales bacterium; assembly: GCA_025361285.1. GTDB lineage: Bacteria > Bacteroidota > Bacteroidia > Bacteroidales > JAAUTT01 > JAAUTT01. Next base: position 49,601 of record JANYAP010000022.1, read on the forward strand.
TTCCTTTATGGACAGGGGATAAAAAATTAAAAGATGGGTTGAAACTTCAAGGTTATAACAATTTCTACAATTACGTAGTTTAAAATATTGATAATTAATATATTATGACCGAATTTACATTCCTTGGGAAAAAGATAAGCACTCCTTCCAAAAAGCTCGATACGTTCCCTACGCCTGCCAACATTACAGCGGTTAAGTTCGAAAGCAACGAGCTTACAAGCTTTTGTCCGGTAACGCATCAGCCCGATTTTAATACTGTAGTTATTGAGTTTGTTCCTAACGAGTTATGTATCGAAAGTAAGAGCCTTAAATTATACTTGTGGTCGTTCCGCGACGAAGCCATTTTTGCCGAAGGCCTTGCCAACACTATCGCAAACGATATTTTCGAAGCCATTAAACCGCAATATGTTAAAATTACTCTAACGCAGAATATTCGTGGAGGAATGCAGTTAAGTGTGGTGGCGGAGAGGAATACAGAATAATTAGGGTCTAGCCTCCAGCCTCCAGCCTCCAGCCAAAATATAGCTAAGTGTCTTATAATAAAACAAGTTGATATACGCATGGCCGTTGCGTTCTAAATTACATCTAAATTACCTGTAAAAAAAATCGTTATGTAATTGTTTTTAATTTCTAAAATAGTATTTTTAGCAATTATTAACAAAACCAAATTTATTAATATGAAAAAATTATTCTTATCGTTGTGTATCGCGGTGTCGGCTTTGTCATTAGTTAAGGCTAACGATGCCGAATTGTTTAGTTACGACCGCAATGCCTTGGAAACAGCTATCTCGGCTATTTCGGCAGTTGAAAATTTTGTGGCTCAGAACCCAGAAATTTCGGTTAACGACCTTGCCAAAACTGGTAATTTACTCGTTAATGGTTTCGAAATGGCAACAAACCCTTTTGGTTTAAGTGGCGAACCTGCTCTTGGCATACCTTCGTTCCTTTGGGGTTGCGTATTAAGTTGGGTAGGTTTATTGGTTGTATTTATTGTTACCGATAACGACAAAGATCAAGTTAAGAAAGCTCTTATAGGTTGCGTAGTTAATGCACTTTTCTGGGGTGTTTTCTATGTTATTTATGTTGCTCTTGTTGTATCAACGGTTACTACTGTTACACCAACTTATTACTAATTTAATTTGTATTAAAAAGGTTGCTCAAATTTCGGTTTGGGCAACCTTTTTTTGTTTGTATGGGTTAGTTTGAACCCTTCATACTTATTAAATATTAGTGCTATAATTCAATAATTCGGTAAATTTCTAATATTCATTATTTACTTATCTGTAATACGTTGAAATACATATAAATATATTTTAACTTGTTTCTCTGTATTTCAAAGTGTTAATAATTAACATTTTGTAAAAATGTATCGAAGTATTGATAATTCAGAATTGGATATTCGCAAATTAAACTTTCCCTTGCATGTTATTCCGAAATGTGTATTTTTAGCGATTATTAACAAATCCAAATTTGTAAAATGAAAAAGTTATTTATTTCGCTGTTTATCATGGCGTTTGCTGCATCAATTGTTAAGGCTAACGATGCCGATTTATTTAGTTATAACCGCAGCGCGTTAGAAATTGCTATTGCACCTATCTCGAACGTTGAAAATTTTGTGGCACAAAATCCTTCGCTTTCAGTTACCGAACTTGTAAACACTGGCGTTGAACTATTTAATGGTGTTGGAACAACTGGTAGCCCATTTGGTTTAAATGAGCCTCTTCCGCTTGGTTGCCCTGCATTTCTATGGGGTTGTATTTTTTCGGTGTCTGGTTTAATAGTAGTTTATATTATGACCGACAATGATCGTGAGCAAGTTAAAAAGGCATTTACTGGTTGCATGGTTAGTGCTGTTGTAACTATTGCCTTATATACTATTGTGCTTGTTGCAAGTGCGGGGAATACAACTACAACTACCACACCCTATTATTATTAGGTTTACATTCCATTTAAAAAAAATGTTTATTAAGTGGTTGTTCAAATTTCGGTTTGGGCAACCTTTTTTTGTTTGTATGCATTAGTTAGCAAAAATGCAAAAAAAGAATTTTCAGTAATTACCATTATGGTTACTTTTACATTATCTTTGATGTAATTATTTAAATAATAATGAGGGTAGTTGCAAAAAAAGCACTTAGAGAGTTTTGTGAGAAACAAACTGATTCGGAAGAGCAATTAAAGACTTGGTATAAGGAAGCTTTAAAAACTATATGGATTTCACCTAATGGCGTAAAATCTGAATATCCAAAGGCAAGTATTCTTAAAAGTGGAAGGGTTGTTTTTAATATTTGTGGGAATAAATATAGGTTGATTGGTCAGATTAACTACTTAAGAAAATGGGTTTTTATTAGATTTATTGGAACACATGTGGAATATGATAAAATAGATGCTGATAAAATTTAAAGTTATGGATATAAAAGTAATAAAAACGGAAGCGGATTATAATAAAGCACTCAAAAGGCTTGAGGTTATTTTTGATGCATCTGCAAATACGGCTGAAGGAGATGAAGCCGATTTACTAGTAATGTTGATCGAAAGATTTGAGGATGAACACTATCCTATTGAAGCCCCAGATCCAATAGAAGCAATTAAGTTTAGAATGGAGCAAATGAATATGGATAACCAAGATTTAGCAAGAATTATTGGATATAAAAGTAGGGTTTCAGAGATATTTAGTCGTAAAAGAAAATTGAATCTTAAAATGATAAGAAGCCTCCATGATAAAATGAAAATTCCTTATGAATCTTTAATTTCCGATTACAAATAAGGCACTTTTACTTACACACGCTTTAATCAATAAGGGTTTCATAGGTATGGCACATAATCTCAAAAGCACTTTTCGGAGTAGAATCAATAGTTAGATTAATAAAATATATATATCCAGTACTTTAACACAAGCTCAACGCTTCATTTGACCATAATATGCACAAAGTATTACTATTCATTATTTTAACTAGCTTTTCGCTATTCCATTTACAGGCGCAAAAGTTTTACCGTATTAAGGGCGAGTATTCAATTAAGGCTAAAACGGCCGAAGGTAAATCGCAGCTTACAATAGGTAAGTTTTTTTACGATAAGAACATTAAAAAGCTTACGTATCAAAATTCGTTTCCGCAGAAGGAAACATGGGTGTCGGCCGATACTTTGGTTTACCGAATTGTTAACGACAAGCTTATGGCTAAATACTCGTCGCCACCGGTAGGTATTTTTTCGATATTTCATTTAGCATTAACCAATCAAATAAACAATTACGGTCTTAAAAACTCGCCTTTTACAATTCAAAAGGTCGAAAAGCAGAACGATTTGGTTATAACTACTTGGTTACCACCTAAATATTTGCTGAAAATATTTAAAAAGGTGCTTATTTCGAACAAAAACAACCACTTGTTTGGCTTAGTTTTTATCGATAGTAAAGACAAAATTATTCGGAAGCAGTTTTTCGATCAATATCGTAATTTTCAAGGGCTTGAGTTTCCGATGGAAATTGTTGATATTACCTATACTTTAGACAAGGAAAACTATCAGGTTACAACGTATAAAAATATTATAATTGACGATGTTACAGAGGATTATCTTTACAATTACGCTATTCCTAAGCTTTAATTTTGTTTCGCAAGCACAATCGAAAGCCGATGTGATGAAATTTAGGGGAGTATTTGAGGTGCACAATCACCCAGATAGTTATGAGTATGCAAAAAATGCAAAAAACGAAGTTCAAGTAGTATTTTCGGGGCTTTTTCTGTTTTATAAATACTTTATTTCATCGCAGGATCGCGCATCGTGTGTGTTTCACCCTTCGTGCTCGGTATATGCTTTACAAAAAATACAAAAAAACGGTGTTGCCGAAGGTGCACTAGCAACATTCGATAGGTTTTGCCGTTGTAATGCTTTTAGTGCTAAAAATTACGAAACTTACCAAGGAACACAGCTATTATATGACCCAGTTGAATAAATTAATTATGGTTTTGGCAGGCTTTTTATTGTCGAGCCAGTTGTTTTCGCAAAACATTTTCGATGAGGCGAATACATTTAAGTTTTCCGATTATCTGTATAAAACGCAGCAGTATTCACTGGCGTCGCAGGAATATGAGCGTTTGGTTATGATGGTTCCGCGGAACGTTGATTACAAACTGTCTCTAATACAATGTTATAGGTTAAGTAGCAACTTTGCCTTTGCCGAAAAACGTTTTGTCGATTTTTTTGCCGATAGCTTATTTGCATTACCTACTTCAATATCAGGCGAATATCTAAAAATTAAATTATTGCAGGAAGATTTTCCTGTAGCTCAAAACTTTATTAATAAGTCGACAAACATAGAGTTGTCTACAAAACTGCATTATCAGGAATGTATTTATCTGTTAAGTCGCAACTGGAAAAAATCCGATTCGCTGCTTCGCCAAAACCCCGATCTCGATCCCCGCTTTAGCGCAATAACCGCCGACGCTATGGCAGCGCATTACAAAAGTCCGTTTTTGGCCGCAGCATTTTCGTCGATAATTCCTGGTTCGGGAAAGGTTTATACGGGCTATTGGAAAGACGGGATAATAGCTTTAGTATTTGTGGCGGTCAACTCGTGGCAAGCTTACCGAGGCTTTTCGACTTACGGCATCGAAAATACTCATGGCTGGATATTTGGCGGCATAGCAACAGGCTTTTATCTGGGCAATATTTATGGTTCGTTTAAATCGGCAAAACGCCGTAATAAAAAGGTAAACGACGAACTTTACAAACGCTCGAAGGCCATTATTTACCCGAGTTTTTAGTGGTAGGGAATTCGTTTACCTTTTACTCGCATTTAGTATAGTTAATCCTATAATTTCATTGTTGTTATATCGAATTATAATTTCGTCGTCGGACATTTCTGAATGATCGGAGTGGTTTGGCTTTTTGAAATGCATATACAGTGTATCAGCTTCTTGGTCATAATTTGTCCACACATTTTTGTGCTTCATAAAATAAGGCAATATGTATTTTATCTCATCAGACACTAACGTTTCCATAATACATTTTTTTTGTTAAACGATTGTTCTTTATTTGAAACATAAGCGGTAATTATAAACCCATCGTTAATGCTAACTTCTTTATAAACAACAACTATAAATTTATTTGAATATTCAATCATAATAGCTACGACCATTTTAAACATGAAATATAACAAATGTAGCAATAAATGAACTATTATTGTTATGATTATGCAGACCAATCAAAAGCGTAGGCTATAAGTTTTTTTTTGTAAATTTGCATAAAATACGCCTGCATGATAAATGAAATAAAGAAAAATTTTACCGAGGCTCAGCATGTATTGAATTACTTTATTGCTGATGAAAAAAGCTGGATAGAATTCGAAAAGGCTGGTAATATTATGGTTAACGCAATTAAGCATAATAATATTATTTTTTCGTGTGGTAACGGTGGCTCCATGTGCGATGCAATGCATTTTGCCGAGGAACTGTCGGGAAGGTTCCGGCTCGAGCGGCCGTCGTTGCCCGGTATTGCAATAAGCGATGTTTCGCATATAACTTGTGCTGGTAACGATTATGGCTTCGAATACATATTTTCGCGATATTTGGAAGGGATTGCAAAACCAGGCGATGTGTTACTGGCAATTAGTACCAGTGGAAACTCGAAAAATGTGGTTAATGCTGCTTTAACGGCTAAAGCCAAAGGCATGAAGGTTGTAGCGCTTACTGGCAAAACTGGCGGCGAGCTAGCCACCATTGCCGATGCCGAAATACGTATCCCAAACACCCAGTTTGCCGATAGAGTGCAGGAATTACATATTAAAATTATTCATTCGCTTATTCATTATATCGAGTTAAGTCTTCAGGCATAGCATTTATTAATTCAACATTTAAGTAAATTTCTTGTTTATATTTGTGTAAAAACTTATGCTATGTTAATTAATAATAAACCAGTAAGATACATACCTGTTTTTTTTCTATCGGTATTAATACTAAGTTCGTGCATAACAAACGAATTGGAGCATGCACAGGAAAACATGTTGATTACTCAGAGTTTTTCGATACCATTAGGCCAAAAGCCTATATTTTTCCCAACTCCCAAAGCAAATGAAGCCAGTACAACATCAGGACCAAACGGCTCATTTTTTTATGACGATGTTCAATACCCAAATCCGGCTGCTTCGTTTTCAAAACTTTTTCAGGTTGATGTAAACTTAAATGATCAAATAGACAAGTATGCTGCAACCATTAAATATATTAGCTTTCATGTTACTATCGCGAACAGTTTTCCTTCCCAAATAAATACAAAAATTATATTGTTCAATAACAATAACTTTCAATTTTACTCAAATAATTTAAATGTAGGTGCGCTAAAAACTGAAGTATTCGATATTCCGATACAAGCAAAAGATTTAAAGCTTATTGAAACTGCGTTGCATTTAGAATTTACACCTACAATTTACACCCCTGATGGAATAAGGCTTACAGTTGACAGTAAGGTTACAATAAGTGTGGGTGCGAGATTACAGGTAGAATACACAAAAGATGATTTATTGAACTAATGCACAGAATATTATTCTCAATCGTATTTAGCCTTTTACTTAAAAACCTGTGTTTTAGCCAACAGAATAGCACTCTATTTTTTATGCAGGCTACGCCGCAGGCTAATTTTGTAAATCCGGCAGTTCGCAACGAATGTAAATGGTTGATTGGCTTGCCAGTTATATCGTCGTTACACGTTAATTACGGCAATTCGGCTTTTTCGGCAAATCAAATTATGGACGCCTCAAATTTCGATGGGGTTGTTAGTAAAGCTAAGAAAACCAACTTTATAACCTCCGAATTACAAGCTAATCTATTGTTTTTAGGCTTTTGGATTAAAGAAAGCTATTTAACTTTTTCGATAAATGAGAAAGCCGATCTTTTTGCTACGTATTCGGGCGATGCTCTGGCTTTGGCATGGAATGGAAATACACAGTTCGAAGGCAAAACAGCAAAACTTGGTAATACGGGTGCTTTCTTAAATTATCGTCGCGAGTTTGCTTTTGGCATTGCGCGTAAGGCTAGCGATGATCTCGACTGGGGTATCCGTGCAAAGCTTCTGTTTGGTAAGCTAAGTACTTCGATGGCTAAATCGAATATGGATTTGCACACCGACGCTTCAACGTTCGATATATCAATAACATCTAACTGGCAGGTAAATACATCGTTACCTTTGGTAATTGCACGAAACAAAAGTGGAAATTATGATTCGTACCTTACAAATGGAACGGTTGGCGGTATTCTGTTTAACCGCAAAAACATTGGGTTTGCCTTCGATTTTGGCTTCGTAAATTACCGCGACGACAAAATTACTATTGCTGGCAGCATTCTCGATTTAGGCTTTGTTTACTGGGCTAGTAACCTTAATTCGTTTAGTGGAATTGGCAATTATGCATATACTGGAAATATATTAAGTACTAACAATATAAGTAATTTTATTGACGATTTTCTTGGAAATATTAAGGACGATTTAGGAATAAAAGTCGATAATAAATCGTACGTGTCGTTTTTAAACCCAATGGCTTATTTGGGAGCAACTTACGCTATTAAAACCGATTTAAATGCTGGTTTATTACTGTCGAGCCGAATAAATCGATACCGCATAACTACGGGGGTTACATTGTCGTTAAATAAAACTTTTAACAAAAAATCGTCAGTAAGTATTAGTTATTCATATATTTACAATAGTTTTAAAAATCTTGGTGCTGGAGTAAAACTTGGAAAGCAGCCTGTGCAATTTTATGCTGTAAGCGACAATATACTTGGGTTTATAAAACCTTTCGATACCCGAAATATTAACCTTAGGTTGGGCTTGCAAATTAACTTTGGTTGTAACCGAAAACAACTGGAAAAGGGCAGAGGATGTACATGGATAAACCAAGCCGAGGACAGGAGGATACGAAATAACCGATTGCTAAAGAAAAAAAATTGAAAACTTCTGCTCGATTCAAATATTTATTTATAAGTACTTGATATTATTACTATTACAATGATATGTTTTACAACTTACTTATAATTAATACATAGAAATACATAGAAATACCTTGAAATTGAAAAGAATTATCGGTTTACTGAACTATTGCTAAACAAACCTTACCTCAATAAAACTATGCTTGTAAAAACCTATGGAAGTGCCGTTTATGGAATTAAAGCTACAACTATAACTATCGAGGTTAATGTTTCGCAAGGTATTAATTTTATGATGGTTGGCCTGCCCGATGCAGCTGTAAAGGAAAGTCAGCAGCGTATTGAATCGGCATTACAGATGCATGGTTATCGTATTCCTGGCAAGAAGGTAGTTATAAATATGGCGCCGGCCGATATACGCAAGGAAGGTTCGGCATACGATTTGCCACTCGCCATAGGAATTTTGGCTGCTTCGGAGCAAATACAAGCCAGTAAACTCGAGGAATATACCATTATGGGTGAGTTATCGCTCGATGGTAGTCTTCAGCCAATTAGGGGCGTTCTGCCTATAACAATACAAGCCCGCGACGAAGGTTTTAAAGGAATTATACTTCCTGCACAAAATGCCCGCGAAGCTGGTGTAGTGAACAATATTAAGGTTTTAAGCGCTACGAATATTCGCGAAGTAATCGATTTTTTTAACGGTGTGGCCGAGTTAGAGGAATCGATTGTTGATATCGACAAGGAATTTCTTCATCAAACCAGCAACAGCGAGGCCGATTTCTCGGATGTGAAAGGGCAGGAAAACGTAAAAAGGGCATTGGAAATTTCGGCTGCTGGAGGTCATAATATTATTATGATTGGCCCTCCTGGCGCAGGTAAAACAATGTTAGCCAAACGATTATCGGCTATACTTCCCCCTCTTACACTCGACGAGGCTTTGGAAACAACTAAAATTCATTCCGTTGCCGGAAAAATTGACAAAAACTCGTCGCTTATTACAGCCCGTCCATTTCGAGCTCCGCATCATACTATTTCCGACGTTGCGCTCGTAGGTGGCGGTACTTTTCCGCAGCCTGGCGAAATATCGCTTTCGCATAACGGCGTTTTGTTTCTCGATGAGCTTCCCGAATTTAAACGAACAGTTCTCGAAGTTATGCGGCAACCGCTTGAGGACAGGTATATAACCATATCGCGTGCTAAATTTACAGTTGAATATCCAGCAAGTTTTATGCTTGTGGCGTCTATGAATCCTTGTCCGTGCGGGTTTTACAATCATCCCGAAAAGGATTGTGTTTGTTCGCCTGGGATTGTTCAAAAATACCTAAACAAAATATCGGGACCATTGCTCGATCGTATTGATATTCACATAGAAGTGGTGCCAGTACCTTTCGAAAAACTATCGGAGAATAAACCTGCCGAAACAAGCGCAGCAATTCGCGACCGTGTTGTTGCAGCCCGCAAAATTCAGGAAGTACGGTTTGCTTCGTATGCTGGCATTCACAGCAACGCACAAATGACTTCGAAAATGCTTCGTAAGTACTGCAATATCGATATTGCTGGGCAAACAATTCTAAAAACAGCTATGGAGCGACTTGGTCTTTCGGCACGAGCCTACGATAGAATTTTAAAGGTGTCGCGAACTATTGCCGATTTGGAAGGGTGCGAAAAAATAGAAACTTTTCATCTGGCGGAGGCTATTCAATATCGCAGCTTGGATCGGGACAGTTGGGCTGGGTAGTGTATAGCCTAAATAATGCATTTATTAACACTATAACTTACAAAAACTTCGACGTTTGTAAGATTAAGAGGACTAAATACTCGAATATATGAAGCTGAATTTCAGATTTGTAAAGTCGATAGTGAAACGCTTCGAAGCCTTTTAGTCATTTACATTCAAGCCATTGTTACCTCTATTTCTTCAACGGTTTTAGGTATTGGCTTACCCATTAACCTACAGCCTTTTGCGGTAACCAACAGGTCGTCCTCAATACGTATTCCGCCGAATGTTTTGTAAGCTTCCAGCTTATTGTAATTAATAAATTCCGAAAACTTATTTTGGCTGGTCCATAAATCGATTAATGCAGGAATAAAGTAAATACCTGGTTCATTGGTTAATACGTATCCTTCCATTGGTTTTCGCGCAAAGCGCAAATACGCCAATCCAAACTGCGAACTCCTTGTAATAGTGTCGCTATAACCTACATAATCCTCGCCAAGTGCTTCCATATCGTGCACATCGAGCCCCAACTGGTGGCCAATTCCATGTGGGAAAAATAGCGCATGAGCGCCTTCGCGAACCGCATCGTCGATATTTCCTTTCATTAATCCCAAATCCTTTAAACCGTTAGTAATTACTTTGGCCGCTTCGAGATGCACTTCGAGATATGAAAGTTGTGGCGATAAAATTTCTATAGCCTTCGTATTAGCTTGTAATACAATGTTATAAATATCTTTTTGTTGCGAATTGAATTTTCCGCCCACGGGAACAGTACGAGTTATATCGCTGGCGTACAATAGCTCCGATTCGGCTCCAGCGTCGGTAAGCATTAACTTGCCGTTTTTTAGGATATTTCCGCGGTAATGATTATGAAGTGTTTCGCCATTCATGGTAAGAATTGTGGGAAACGAAACGCCTTTTCCGTGCGAAAGTGCAATGCCTTCGATAATGCCTGCAATTTTACGTTCCGAAGTGCCTGCTCGGGCAATTTTCATGGCCGTTGTGTGCATTATCCACGCAACATCAATCATTTGCTCAATTTCGGCAATTTCGGCAATTTCCTTAACGGAGCGCAGATTTACTATTGCTTTGGTAAGTTCAACAGAAATATTTGCATTAACGTCATTACAAGACATTTCGAGCAAAGTACTTAGCATTATCGTGTTCTCGGGTCTATATTGCGAAGTAAAATGTATTTTACGATTTTTTTGGAGTGCTTCCCCGAAAAAATCTTTTAAATTGTTATGTTTTAACGCGTTAGGTATTCCAACCGATGCAGCTTTCTCAAGCATTGAAGGCTGTGCACCCATCCATATTATATCATCTATTTCGATATTCTCGCCCACCAGATATTCCAAATTCTCGTCTATATCTATAATACCCATAAGGTTAGGCTCGTCGATGCCAAAAAAATACGAAAATGTGCTGTCCTGCCGAAAGCGGTAAGCGTTTGATTTGTAATTACATGCCGCTTCGCCATTACCAGGAATAATTATCAATCCGTTTGTAATTTGGCTGCGGAGTTTATTTCGTCGAGTAATATATGTTTGGGTCGAAAACATTTGTTTTTTTATAAAGGTAGAAATAATTTTTCAAAATGCTTTAATGTATTTATTTATAAAGCCTTAGTTGTATTACTTTGATTATGACACAACTAAATTTTCTCTAACATACAACTATTTCGATATCAAACCGTAATAGAAGTAAAAAAAATACGAATACCCTTGCTTTCTTTTAAATAATTCTTATATTCGCACCAATAAATTAATTATTAACATTATTTTTAATTTTATTAACAATGCCATATCGCCGCTTACCAAACACCGACATTGCTCGTTTACGAGCATTAAAGATTGCTTATGTAAAGGGGAAGGAGCTTCCACCGTTTAAATTGGCTTATAGTCAGGCTACTTTCACGAAGGTGCAAGCTTTTTTGCCGCAATTTGAGCATGCTCTTATGGTTCATAAAAGTGCTTTTAATACGCAGGTAAATAAAAGTAAGGAATACCTTATGGCATTAAAAAAGGCTAAGCTGTATATTTCGCATTTTATACAGGTAATAAATATGGCTATTGTTCGTGGCGATATGGCAAGTAGCGTGCTTACTTTCTATGGATTAGCCGATTACGAAAATAGGGTACCTCTTTTAAATACCGAAGCCGATGTTATTAAGTGGGGCGATGCCATTATTGCAGGGGAGTTGGATAGGACTAAACGAGGAATGACTGCCGTTACAAACCCATCGATAGCATTGGTAAAGGTTAGATATGAGTTGTTTAAGGATTCGTATAACTTTCAGAAAACACTTCAAAAAAATAACGCTCGAACTCATTTAGATCTTACAAAACTGCGCGATAACGCCGATGAACTAGTTGCGAAAATTTGGGATGAAGTTGAAGGAACGTACCGCGAATTGCCCGACGATTTGCGAAGGGAACGTGCTAAAGAATACGGACTTATATACGTATTTCGCAAAAATGAACTCCGTGGCGTATCGGTATTACAACCAGCACTCGAAGAAAGTGTAGCGTAGTTTCTTAAGTAATATGCATTAAATAAGCTGGTTTAAAATTTTATCACGCCTTGAAGGTACTTATTTTCTACACATTACTAAACTTCAGATAGATTGCTATTTAAAATACCATTTCTAGTTGTGTATAATTTATAAATGCCTAAAGCTGAAGGAATTATACATGTAAGTGTTAGTGGTATTTGGCTACTCGAAATGCCTATGTTTATTATTTTTTCGTCGATAACGTTAATTGATACAAGGTAGTAGGCTATAACTGCCAAGGAATTATTTACAAAGTGAGCCAAAATTGGAAGCCACAAGCTACCACTCCATAAAAATAAATACCCAAACATTGCGCCAAGCAAAAAACGTGGGAAGAAACCATAAAACTGCATGTGAATAGCGCTGAATATCAATGCCGAAATTATTATTCCCCAATGGCTGTTTTTTGTCCAGTTCGAAAAAATACGCTGCAATACACCTCTAAATAGAAATTCCTCACCTATAGCAGGAATAACTCCAATCATCAGTAAATTAATGCATAAGCCGTTAATGCTGGTTGTTTTAAGAAATGCTTCGGTTAATGTTTCCGCTTCTTTTTCAGTACGTTGAAGGTATGCTTCGATAGATGACATAAAATCAGGAAATTTTATCATCGAATTAAGTTCGGCAATTAAGTTGGTAACTGGTAGTAACACAACAATTAACATAGCCACAATAACCATTTGGGAAATTTGTGGGCGTTTGTTAATATGAAGATAATTTGAACTATTTCCACTAAAAATTTTTGCAAGAAATATTGGAGCTATTATGAATAAGCTAGTTGACTGTACAATTTGAATATATTTAAGAATGGGAATGTTCTTTGGGTTCGATAAGTTTGTGATATCGAACAAGTTACCCGAATTTACACCAAATATTGGTATTGCTAGTAATAATGCAAGTAATGAGAATGTTAGCAATGAAGTTATTGCAACTAATACTGTCATACCAAGTTGCGCAACTGGAAAATCGTCGTTAAAAGCCTTTCGCTCCATGAGAATAAAATGAGTATTTTTGCCAAAAGTAGCGATTTTAGTACTAAGTACCAAGTACTAAGTACTTAGTACTTGATAACCAGCAAACACGTACAATTAAAAAATGAGAATAGGCACAATTGATTTAGGTGAAAAGCCACTTTTTCTGGCACCGATGGAGGACGTAACTGACCCATCGTTTCGTTATATATGCAAGCAATATGGGGCTGATATGATGTACACCGAATTTATTTCGAGCGACGGCTTAATACGCGATGCCCGAACAAGTGTTAAAAAGCTCGATATATTTGATTATGAGCGCCCAATTGGTATTCAAATATATGGTCATCTTATTGAACCTATGGTTGAGGCGGCTAAAATTGCCGAAGCTGCTAATCCCGATGTTATCGATATTAATTTTGGCTGTCCGGTTCGTAAAATTGCTGCACGTGGCGCAGGATCGGGCATGATGAACAATGTTCCACTTATGGTAACAATGACCAAAGCCATAGTTGACGCCGTAAAAATACCAGTAACCGTAAAAACCCGATTGGGTTACGACGAAAATTCGAAGAATATTGTTGAAATTGCCGAACGGCTGCAAGATGTTGGTATTCAAGCATTAACTATACACGGACGAACTCGGGCGCAACTGTACAAAGGCGTTGCCGATTGGACACTTATTGGCGATGTAAAAAACAATGCGCGAATGAATATTCCCATAATTGGAAATGGCGATATAAATAGTGCAGAAAGGGCAGGGGAGATGTTTGATAAATACGGGGTTGATGGTATTATGATTGCACGAGCTACGTACGGCCGACCTTGGATATTTAAGGAAATTAAACATTATTTAGCAACCGGAATGTTAATGCCCTCATTGTCAATACTGGAAAAGGTGGAATTGGCAAAAATGCATTTGCAAAAGTCGTTCGATATAAAGGGCTGCACTGTTGGCATTTACGAAATGCGCCGGCATCTTACCAATTATTTTAAAGGCTTACCTCATTTTAAAGAAACCCGGTTAAAATTGGTAACAACGCTCGATATTGTGGAGCTAATGAGTATTTTAGACGATATAGCCATAAAATACGAAGGCTTTCAGCCCGAAAACGAAGCAGAGGAAACAAGTGCAGTTAATGAGGATTTGTAATTAAATAAGTTGTACAAATGTATGGGCTGCAAAACCATCCACAAAGCAATCCATAAAAGTATACTGTCATTCCGACGCAGGTCGGAACGGCGAAGCCCTCACCGAAGGTAATCCAATACAAGTAAGCTATTGCATTACTGGCGAACATTCGTTTGAGATCCCGACCTACGTCGGGATGACAGCACCAATAATGGATTGCCCTTCGGCGAGCTCGTAAACTCGGTTCCGACTTACGTCGCAATTACACAAAGTCGCATGACTTCTTTTATTACAAAGCCATTAGTGCATATCCGTACTATACGGCAACAGACGAAACCTTTCCATTGAGTATTCGATTATACGCTTCAATAAGATAATATTCTGTAAT
>JANYAP010000030.1 GCA_025361285.1 Bacteroidales bacterium
TGCGTTTACGATGTGTTTGCTCCCAAATTTAATTTATCGAAAGGGCTGCGTATTCGTAGCACCGAATCGTTGGTTAGGTGCGTGTAGCGTTGAGTAGTTTTAATGCTGTTATGCCCCAATAATTGCTGTAAGTATCGGGTATCGTAACCATCCTCAAGTATATGAGTTGCAAAGCTGTGGCGCAGCAAATGCAGGTGTACAAGTTTATTTATGCCGGCTTTAGTGGCTGCTCGCTTAAGTATTTTGTCCATGCTTGTGTAACTGTAAGGCGTTCCCGACTTTTCGCCCTCGAAAACATATTTTTCAGGCTTGTATTTTTCTACATAACTCTTTAAAAAAATTGCCAGCGACGGACTTAAAAGGGTAAACCTGTCCTTTTTGCCTTTGCCAGCTTTTATGTATAATACGCCTCGCGAGTAATCGATATCGGCAAGTTGTAAGTTGCGAGCTTCGCTACGGCGTAACCCTGCAGAATATATAACACTTAACAATGTTCGATGCTTTTCGTTATCAACGCATTGAATAATTGCGGCTATTTCCTCGAGGCTAAGTACTTGTGGCTTAAACGATGTTCTCCTTGCTCGTGGCAATTCGCTAGGTAAAAATTCGCGTTTTAGGCAGTATTTGAAATAGAACCTAAGTGCCGTAATCATTGCGTTTTGCGAATCGGCAGCGCGGTCTTTGCCATATTGGTGAAGAAACGTTTTAATTTGCTCGGGAGTAGTTTGAACAGGATTTTGAAAATTTAGCGATTGTAAAAATGCAACTATGTGACTTTCATATTGCTCGCATGTAGTTTTTTCGAAATTGGTTTGATCCAACAGGTTACGTATTTGCTTTCGGTAAACCATATCAATCCTATAATACGACACTATCCACCAAATATATTGGCGCATTTCGGCACTGCTGAATGGTCGTCCCTTTCTCTCGAAAAGCAAATTGTTGCAATTATTATCTTCTAAATGATAGTCGAGCATTCTCGAAATAATCTTCGCATTTTTTTCGTCTTTAGGAAATCTAGCAAACCTTCGCAACTCGCTTTCGCAGTCCTTGGGTAACAATGCAATGTCGCTGGCTCTCAACCCAACAAAAAACACCAAACACAGGCACAACCTATGACTAGGCTTTTTTATTTGCGGTTTTACAACTTCGTTGAAGTCGCCAAAGTCGAACAGAATAGCGTTCTGCTCAATAGTGTGATTGCTGCCTAGCGAAAAATACAAAGTTTCGCGACCTAACATTTTCTCGTAATAAAACTTAATTGCGCTAATAAGTTGCTTTGTAATAGTTATACCCACTCCGCTGGTTTTTAAGCGAATATAATCGTGAATGTCGCTATAAAGCAGATCGTCAACACATTTGTCGGTATCTTCGAAGTATTTTACAAATTGCCTAAAAAATGGAACATACACCTCTTTTGTGGAAATCGAATACTTCTTAATTTCCAGCATAACGGTATAACTTGCTACAATCTTCTCATTTAATGCATTTAACGTATCCGATTTTCGTTTGCGTGCACTATCATTAACTACCTTTTGGATAATATTGCTTGTTGATGGCGCGATAACTTGAGTATTTTCATTGATATTATTGGCTACTGAGGCGTTATCGAGACATATTTCGATTTTATTTTCGCACAACTTTTGCAGCGTTTTCCATGCATCGGACGAATATGGAATGTGCCAGCACTTACAAGTTTTGCTCCAACGTCTGTTAGGGATTTGGCGTACTACATTGCAAACAATTGAATTAGTGAAAATGCATGCTATGCGCGTTTCTCCAAGATGTTCAATTTTGTGTATTGTAAGCTTATCCATAACATTATTGCAATTATTTGATTTGTAGCTAATACATCTTTATAAGATTAATATCATGTCAATTATCGCGATTCAAATATAGTCAATATTTCAATATATAATTCGGTTTGCGTAAATAATTTTTTAGGCTATTCTGCATTGTTTAAAAAGGAGTAACCGAAAAAGTATATATATTTAAACCCGTTTTCGAGCAACTATTACGATTAACTTTTTTAAGTAAAACCCATGCCCAATATACAATACATCGATTTAGGAATAAAGGATTACAAAGAAACCTGGGATTTTCAGCAGGAACTATTTAACAAGGTTCTTGAGGCGAAGAAAAGCAATAAGGATAGCGATTTTGGCGGATATTTAGTTTTCGTAGAGCATCCGCATGTTTACACTTTAGGGAAAAGCGGCGAAACAAACAACCTGCTTATAAGCGAAGCTTTTCTGAAGCAAATTGATGCTACTTTTTACCGCATTAATCGCGGTGGCGATATTACGTATCATGGGCCTGGTCAACTCGTTGGCTATCCCATTATCGATTTAGAAAAGTTTAAAATAGGAGTGCGTCAATACGTTGAAAAACTGGAAGATAGCATTATTAATACATTAAGTAGTTACAGTTTAAATGGCAGCCGAATGGATGGTGCAACAGGTGTTTGGCTCGATTCGCAAACCCCTAATGCTCGTAAAATTTGCGCACTGGGCGTACGTGTAAGTCGCTTTGTAACAATGCATGGCTTTGCCCTCAATATAAATACCAATCTCAAATATTTTTCGCACATCAACCCTTGTGGCTTTCAGGATAAAGGCATAACTTCCGTTGAAAAAGAACATGGTAGCCTCAAGAATTTCGAAGAAGTCAAAACTATAGCTAAGAGCAAGTTTGCTGATGTTTTTGAAGCGAAATATGTATAGAGGGAAAGAAGTTATAGAAGTTATAGAAGTTGTAGAAGTTATAGAAGTTATAGAAGTTGTAGAAGTTATAGGAGTTATAGAAGTTGTAGGAGTTATAGGAGTTGTAGGAGTTGTAGAAGTTATAGGAGTTATAGGAGTTTTAGAAGTTATAGGAGTTGTAGAAGTTATAGGAGTTGTAGAAGTTATAGGAGTTATAGAAGATAAAGAAGTTATTGAAGAGAAGATCGCCCACTAAAAATATAAC
>JANYAP010000079.1 GCA_025361285.1 Bacteroidales bacterium
TAAACTCTAACTCAGCTTCATTAGAACAAGTAATTGAAAATTTACCATCGACATCCGTAATGGTAACATTTTGACTACCAATTTCTTTTACCGTAACTCCTGGCAATGGAGTGTTACTGGCATAGTAAAAGATGACAGGAACACTCCATTGCCAGGAGTTACGGTAAAAGAAATTGGTAGTCAAAATGTTACCATTACGGATGTCGATGGTAAATTTTCAATTACTTGTTCTAATGAAGCTGAGTTAGAGTTTAGCTTTATTGGATTCATTAACCTTATTGAAAAAGTGGGCGGAAGATCAAAACTTGATATATCGCTTAGTGAAAAAATTCAAGAAATTGACGAAGTGGTTGTTATTGGTTATGGTACTGTAAAGAAAAGCGATCTTACGGGTTCGGTTGTTAGTGTAAAAGGGAACGATCTGAAATCCCCAATTTCAAACAACGTACTGTCTGCAATTCAGGGAAAAGTTTCGGGTTTAAACATAACAACAGTTGGCGGTGCCCCAGGTCAAAATGCCGACATGCGCATAAGGGGCGTTGCTACCTTTGGCGATAAAGACGGCAAAAGCGGCTCAACATCTGGCCCTTTAACAATTATCGACGGTCTTCCAGGTAACGGCAATAATGTGAGCCCGCAAGATGTTGAATCAATCGAAGTTTTAAAAGATGCTTCGGCTTGCGCAATTTATGGAGCTAAAGGTGCAAACGGCGTTATTCTTATTACTACAAAAAAAGGAAAAAAGGATGTTTCGAATATTAATTTAGACGTTAATTATGGATGGCAAGTCCCTGCAAAGCGACTAAAAGTGTTAAATGCAACCGACTATGCTACTGTTTTACTGGCATCAGGTCTTGCATTAGATGACACTTTTGATAAAGATTCTATTGACTTATACGTTAGTAAGTATAATACCAACTGGCAAGATAAAATTTTTAAAGTTGCACCAATACAAAACTATCATATTAACTTTACTGGAGGTTCTGAGAAAGTACGCTATATGATATCGGGTGCACATAGTAATCAGGAAGGAATTATTGCTCCAGCAAATTCAAAAAAATATTCATTACGAAGTAATATCGATGCAACTGTGAATAACAGAATTGATGTTGGTTTGTATATTGATGCAAACCAAACAAACACGCGACGTATTTTGGAAAGTGCTAATCCTCGCTATGGTGGGGTACTCGGAAATGCCTTAACTTTCCCACCTTTTCTACCAATATACAAAAGCGATGGTACATATTATATCAATCCGTTTCGAAAAGATTCCGACAACCCTATTGCAGCTGCTTATGGTTCAAATTTAACTCAAACAAGTCGCGATGTTAATGCGAAGTTTATGATAAATATTAAACTCATAAAAGGTTTATCTCTTAGGTCGAACAGTGGAATTAACTACATAAACGAATTTGCCGATAATTATTACTCTCCAACGTTAACTATTGCTGGCCAAAACAAAAAGGGAATGATAGAAAATGCAAACAGAAATAAACTAATTTTAATTAACGAAAACATCCTAACCTATAAGAAATCGTTTAATAAACACGACTTTACGGTTATGGCTGCTACTTCCATGGAATCGATAAATAATAAATACATCGACATAAACGGTTATGGTTTCCAAGATTCATACATTACTACTTTAGGCGGAGCGGTTACAAAAGACAATTGGAGGTCCGATTATTATGATGAAGGCACTATGTCGTACCTAGGTAGATTAATATATAGCTACAATGATATTATACTGCTTACCGGATCGATGCGAAGTGACGGCTCCTCGAAATTTGGCCCCGGTAAAAAATGGGGTAACTTCCCATCGTTTTCGTTAGGTGTTAAAATATTAAACGATCCTACAAACCGAACGATTAGTTCACTGAAGTTTAGAGGTGGTTGGGGAATTTTGGGCAATTCATCAATTCCATCTTTTCAATACGCATCAAGGTTGGGTTTAGGTTCAGAATATAGTTTTGATGGTGCAAAGTTAAATAAAGGCTATAGGGTTTCGAACTATGAAAACCAACTTTTACAATGGGAAGAAACAAAGCAGTGGAATGGGGCTTTCGATTTTGGGTTTATACAAAATAGAATTATACTCTCAACCGATTTTTATTTGCGAAATACTGCCGACTGTTTGTATAATATGCCTTTACCAACAACATCAGGTGACGTAAGCAGTATATATTTAAATGCAGCCAAAATTCAAAATAAAGGTGTAGAAATACAGTTACATACTGAAAATGTTGTTTTAAAAAACTTTAGTTGGAAAACCGATTTAAGTTTTGCGTACAATAAAAATATTGTAATAGAAAACGGTGGACAAGATATTATAGAGGGCGATTTTATTACTAAGGAAGGTTTACCTCGATTTGCTTACTGGGGGTATAAAACCGAAGGCTTGTTTCAGAACGATGCCGAAATAGCAAATCACGCAGAGCAACCTAATGCAAAGCCTGGTGATGTTAAGTTTGTTGATGTTTTTCCGGATAGTGTTATCGATAGTAAGGATATGACATATTTGGGATCGCCAACACCTAAAATTACCTATGGTTTTGGAAACTCATTTAGCGGGTATAACTTCGATTTGTATGTGTTTTTAGTAGGTGTTAGCGATGTTCAAATCGAAAATGCCAATAATAAAGTTCTGCTCGGCATGGTCGACTCGTACAATGGGTTAGATAAAATAAAAAATTATTGGCAATACGAAGGTCAACAAACCGATATACCACGGCCTACTATTGGCGATCCAAATCAAAACAATCGAATGTCAGATCGTTTTATTGAAAATGGTAGTTACTTAAGAGTAAAAACTATTTCACTTGGCTATACTATGCCTGTAGCTTTATCAAAGAAGCTTAAAGTTGAAAGGGCGCGCTTTTATATAAGTATTGATAATGCATATACTTTTTCGAAGTATTCGGGCTTTGATCCCGAAGTGGGTATTCAAGATAGTGGCGTATACCCTGCAACTCGCACAACTTCTGTTGGTTTTAATATTACTTTTTAACATAAAAATATTCAATTATGACAACTTTAAAATATCTCACAAGGAACATTTTATTTTTTTTAATCATATCAATCCTAATAACTGGTTGCGGAAAGGAATTACTAAATCCCAAGGATCAGAACAATATTTCAGATGAAGATTTATTTAATTCGGCAAACGCAGTAAGCAGTATGTTAGTTGCCTGCTATGGTAATAGTGCTCAATGGCATTTTTATTCAGACATTATGCTTATGGACGAATATGGCAATAATCACATAAATATTGGGGGCGACAATACAAGTAAATTTGCATTGGCAGGAGGCTTGGTTACTTCAACTAGCGATATAATGCTTAACAATTGGGAATGCGTTTGGCAACTGCATTACAAGCCAATTCAATCGTGTAATTATTTGATTCAAAACGAAAGTAAAATTAAAAACATTACAGAAACAGAAAAAAACATTGCCATTGGCGAGGCAAAATTTTTAAGAGCTAAATCGTATTACTTTTTAGTAAATTTATTTGGCAATGTTCCTTTACTTACTAAAACCTTTACAGACCTCAATACCGATCGTTTTCCTTTTCGCGATACAATTGAAAATGTGTATCAATTAATTATCGACGATTTGAATTTTGCTGTTACTAATCTTCCCGAACAAGGTGTAAATCAATTTAATGGACATGCCAAAAAGGGAGCTGCTAAGGCATTATTGGCAAAGGTTTACATGTGCGCACCTTCATCGAAAAGGGATTATATTAAAGCCGAAGCTCTTACTAATGAAATTATCAGTTCGAAAGTATATGATTTAGAACCTATTTACAAAAACTTATGGACGGTGGAAGGAGTTGTAAAATACAATAAAAGTGTAGAGTGCATTTATGGCTCTGTTTTAAGTAATTTGGGGCAATTATCAGGCGGAAATATTACCTATTTATCTCACCCATACCCTAACGGAACTTGGTTTTTCCCTCGAAAACCTATACTTGCATTATATGATAGTTTAAAAGACACTGTTAGGCTTAAAGCATCATTTCTCGATAATAGAAGAGGGAAAATTGCTACCGAAAACCCCGACTGGGGTCTTTTTTTTAAAAGAGGTTATTTTTTAAAAAAATATTTAAATACAAGTTGGAAAAGGGAAATTATACCAGCTAATAAAGGTGAGTATAATAATTATTTTATACGCTATGCTGATATTTTACTTTTACGAGCTGAAATACTTAACGAATTAAATAGCGGACCAACACCAGAAGCTATTAATTTAGTTAACCAAATAAGAGACAGAGCAAAGGTAAGGCATTTAAATGCATCCGAAACTTCCGATAAAGAAGCTTTTATTAAAACACTTATAGCCGAAAGAGAAGTTGAGTTTGTGTTCGAAGGCCTTCGTTTTTTCGATTTAAAACGTATGGGTAAAGCTCTTGACTATCTGGTTAATTTCAACTCCGAAACAGGCGATGTAACTTCTAAATTTAAGGAGTATCAATTATTGTTACCAATACCGCAATACGAGTTACTACTTAATCCAAATCTAAAACAAAATCCGGGTTATTAGTACTGTCCAGCTAATTTTTGTAGAATCGGAATCAATAAAATTAGGCTTAATGTATGCAACCCACTAACCCCATATTTCCAGGCTAATTCCGTCTGACTACTTTTGAAAAAAAGCATTAGTCATGAATATTAAAAATCGCCAGAGGATGATCGCTCTGGTAAATAAGTGGAAGGGGAGCGGTATACCCATC
>JANYAP010000111.1 GCA_025361285.1 Bacteroidales bacterium
AATAAGAAATAACGCAAGTTTTACAATTGATAAGGATGTTACCTTAAATAATAAACTTGACCTACAAGGATGTAACCTAACCGTAAATAGTTCAACGACTATTACTACAAACAAAATTGACGGTACAGGAACCAATAATATTACCGGTACAGGTTCAGTTTCAGTCTCATTAGGCTCCAATCCTACCATGAATATCTCTTCGGGGACTACATCCATTGTTCCTGTTTTAACTGTTTCTGGTACGGGAAGTTCTCTTAATACAAATGGCGGCACTTTACAAATCAATAATTCAGCAACCAATGTAATAGGTACATTAAATATTTCCTCAAATGGTACTTTTCAAGCAGTTGGTTCTCCGCGTTTAGATATAACAAACATTGGAAATATTACGGGGAGCTTATTATTAACAAGTGGCTCAAATATAAGTGTCACTTTCCCTTCATCATTAATTATTAACGGTACAAGTTCTGTAGTTGATTATTTAAATAAAGCTATTCCTTTAACTGTTGTTGGAACTGGTGCTACTATTAGCAACTCAACCTTTACTGACCTAGGTTTTACAGCAGGAACACGTAGTGTGAGTTTAAGTAATACTACTCTTGATAATATCACAACAAGTTCCGGCAATACGGTTACAATATCGGGGGGTACAACTGTAAATACTGCAATTGCTATGGGCGGCGGAACACTAAATGTAAATGCTGCCTTATCGGTGCCTAGTTTAACGGTAACTGCTGCAAGTACAATTGGTGGTACTAATACATTAACGCTAGGGAATACCGCCACATTTTCAGCTGGAACCACAAACTTTGCAGCGAATATTGATGCTTCAGGAAAAACTGTTACAGTTACAGGAGGAACCTCCATACTTCAAACAAACAATTCAGCAAGCAGAACCAATACAATTGGCACATTGTCATTGGTTAGCGGAGGCACTTATCAATCAACTGCAACGGCCGCTTCTACGGTTAATATTAGCACTTTAAATATTGCTGGAAAACTTATTTTAAATGGTTATACAAGTGTAGGCACTTTCCCAGCATCAATAACTTTAACAAATAACAACACCACACTTTCATACATAAACAAAGCACCCACAAACTTAATAATTCCCACTACTGGAAATACTATTACCAATTGCAATTTGAATGATATTACTTTAAATAACGGATCAACGGTTACTTCAATGAGCGGTAATTTTAACCAGTTAATTACTGATGGAGCTGCTACTCTATCAGGAACAACACGGGTAAGTAATACGGCTGATGTTACAACCAATGGGAGTATCAGTTCAAATGGTTATTTAACCATGCTTGATGAGTCAAATTTATATTTCGTAAATAATAGCCAATTTACAGGAACCGGAAGCCAAAGGAATGTTGTAATTCACCGAAAATATGGCAGTAATGGCTGGGTATTGTTTGGAAATCCGTTTCCCGGGCAAACAGTTGCCAATATTGACCAACAAACTGTTTTGGTTAAGAATTATGTTGAAAGTATCAGTTCACCAAGGTGGAAAACCTTTACAGGAACTTTGTTGCGTGGTGTTGGTTATAAAATTGGTATTGGGACAATTACAAACGACACATTGGTTTATACCGGTGCCCCAGATCTTTCTGCAGTAAATGTTACAGGTCTTACATTCACCCTTCAGGGCGATTATAGTTCGCAATGCGGGTATAATTTGGTTAGTAACCCATATACAGCACCCATTGACATTGCTACATTCTTTGCAGCCAACCCAGAGTTAGTCCATATTAAACAATGGGATGTTGACCCATCTGGCCAAGGGAATGGACAGTATATAACCCGATCCAGTGCAGGGGTGTTAACTCCAGCAACAACCTTAAAAGCGGCTAACCAAGCCAAAATAAACCAATCGTACTTTGCCCCACATCAGGGATTTTTTATTAAACTTCCGGCAGTAGGCACCAGACAAGTTGATTTTACAACAGCAATGGTAACTCGTAATTTGAACAATAACTTTCTAAAGTCAGATAATGTTAAGGATTATATTCGTCTCGAATTAAAGCCCACAGTTGGAACGCAAACCGATTGTGTTATTCAGTTTAACGATAAGGCAAACAATACCTATAATGATGCGTATGACGCTGGGAAAATATTAAGCACAGGGGTACCCGATATTTATACATACAAAGGAAATGACATTTTGGCAATTAATGTGAGGAAATTTAACACCCAAGATACTGTTCCGGTTGGAGTAGTGGTAACGAATGCAGGAATTCACACTTTCAAAATTCAGGATTTTGATGCTATACCTGTTAGTTCCAAAGTTTTTTTAATAGACAGTGTTAATCATAGTGTTGTAAATATGCGCGAAACTGATTATTCTGTATCGTTAGCTGTAGGTTCAATTAACAACAGGTTTAAATTGGTTTTCACCAACTCAGGTTTGAGTAGCAATATAGATTTTCAACCCGCTAAGGCGAATGATGTGTTGGTTTCATCGGCTAATGGATTGATAAATTTGGACTTTGCAAATGAAATGCAAAATGTAAAAGTTATGGTGGTTGATTTAACTGGAAGAATAATTATAAACCAACTCATTTCAAAAGCGTCAGGACGCATTTTACTTGAAGGCATTTATCAAATAAACCAGATTTATGTGATTTCCATAACCGGAACCGATGGCTTTGAGAAGGTTAACAAAATTTTTGTGCAATAAATGTATAAAATGACAATAAAAAAGGCTTTTTCATTTATCTTTTTAGTTATAGCGATTAGTATTACTGCTTCAAATAGTCTTAGAGCCCAGGGAGGCTGGGAAGATACAGATCCAGGTGGAGAAGTCCCAATCCCCGGTGTCGTCTATTTTCTTATTGCCGCACTTGCAATTGGTGCAAAAAAGCTATACAATGCAAAGAATAGGTTTTAAAGGCATAAAATACTATATTTACTAAAACAAAAAGCACGATGAAACCAACTGATAATAAGACTAAAAAACTATTCGTCGAAAAAAATGGCTGCCCAAAACAATTATCAAAACTTGGATTGGCTCATAGAAATGGCAAATTGAAAGGATTAGTAATTGAACTTACCGACGACCCATGGAATTTAAAATAACATACCAAGGTTGATGCTCAATAATGATATAACTATTGCGATTATAAATTTTGCCAATACCAAAAGCAAGGTCTCGATCTTATAGTTAATATACGTCCTTGATAATATGATTATATCAATTCGCAACCAACAATTACTATTTCATAATCCTTTAGCATTGTTTCTTGTTAAAGGATTTTTGTTTTTTATAATTTGGGATCAGCTAATATACAACTACCTTATTACTACCGACATGCATAACTGGGTAATTTTCCGATTGCTCGATGTAAGTCAATGGTTTTTAGGAATATTCTATAATTTGGTTCAAACAAAAAATTTCGAACTATATATAAACACCCGTAATTGCGTACACGTTGGCATTCCCTGCAATGGATTGGATGTAATGGGCGCATTTGCCTGCCTCATACTTGCATATCAGTTTAGGTGGTATCATAAAATATGGATGGCTTTAACTGGCGTTATTATTGTTTTCCTGCTCAATGCAATACGTGTTTCGGCTCTTGCTGCTATTGTTTTAAAGCATAAAACCTTGTTCGACATTAACCATAAGTACGTTTTTAACTTTATCCTTTACGGCATATTGCTACTCATTTTTTCGATATGGAGTTCACGGTACGCAACAAAACCAACAAAAGAGTAAACAGTTATTTTAGAATAGCCGCAATTGCAATACTTATAGTATTGTTTATTGTATTTATATCTAAATTAAACAATATACGTCAAGTACTATTAAACATAGATGAATTAGGCACATTTATGCCTGCGCTTTGGTGGAACAGCTTTGTTAAATTTGTAATATATTGCGTACATATACTAATCAATTTTCTATTGCTTTGGGCAATTACCAACAGGTTTAGTTACTCTATTTTACTGGTTTATGTGGCATTTACAGTTTTGGTTTTGGGAATGATTCTCGTTGCTTTGCGCGACTTAGCCTATATCGATATCCCATTATCGTTTATTGCTTTGTTTGTAAAAATAATCAAGTCTCCTATTATATTATTTTTCTTCGTGGCTGGCCACATTGTTAGACTGCGAATTAATGAAAAATAATTTTAACTTTGTTTAACATTTATATATAAATTGTTGTTCAATATTCCAATATTAACCTAACACATTGTTATATGTCTATTATTAAAGAATTTAAAGAATTTGCCACACGAGGTAACGTTGTTGAACTTGCGGTTGGTATAGTTATTGGTAGTGCTTTCGGAAAAATTGTGTCGTCGTTAGTAACCGATGTTATAATGCCTCCAATAGGCTTACTAGTTGGTGGTGTTAACTTTACCGACATAAAATTAACGTTGAAAGATGCAATTATCGATTCTACCGGAAAACTTACATCGCAAGCTGTAACACTCAATTTTGGAAATTTCGTACAGGTAATTTTCGATTTCGTAATTGTAGCATTTGCTATCTTTCTTATTATTAAGGCAATAAATAGAATGCAGCGTAAAAACGAGGAGTTGCCAGCTGCGCCTGTTAAAACTAACGAGGAAATTCTTCTTGCCGAAATACGCGATCTTTTAAAAAGCAAATAATGTAACTTTATAATAATAAACAAATTACAATTTAACTATGAAAACAATTCTGTTATCGGCATTAATAAATATATTGCTACTTGGCTCGACCTACGGTCAAGCAGCAACCTCATTACCCGCCCAAAGTGCTGATACTGTTAAGCATTTTAAATACGGCGGCTTTGCAGTACTGGCGTTTAACCAAGTTAATTTATCGAACTGGACATCGGGTGGCGAAAATGCGCTATCGAGCACTGCCGTAATAAACCTTTTTGGAAACTACAAAAGGAACAAGTTTGTTTGGGATAACACCCTCGATTTAGGTTATGGGATGCAACAAAGTGGAAGTCGCAAACTTCGTAAAAACGAAGATAAAATTGAGCTTAACTCCAAAATGGGTTATCAAGCGTTTGATAAAGTATATTACACCGCGTTAGTTAATTTCCGCAGTCAATTTAACGAAGGCTTTAATTATCCAAACGATAGTGTGCAGGAAAAAGTATCGCAATTTATGGCACCTAGCTATCTATCAATTAGTTTGGGTTTAGACTATAAGCCTACCGATTTCTTTTCGATATACTTATCTCCAGCCACCGGAAAATTCACCTTTGTTGCAAACCAAACTCTACTCTGGTGCTTATGGTGTTGACGCTGCCGAAAAAGACGCGCTAGGTGCAATTGTTAAAAATGGAAAGAAATTACGAGCCGAGTTTGGAGCAAGCTTGAGTACTCGTATTCAGAAGGATATAACCAAAAACGTAAATTTTGCCTCGAAATTGGTATTGTTTAACAACTATACAGATAAGGAGAAAACAAATAGAAAAAATATAGATGTTAACTGGGAGGTAATGATAAATATTAAGGCAGGTAAATACCTAACAACCAGTATAATGACTAATTTAATATACGATCAAAACGTACTTGCTAAAACTCAATTTAAAGAAGTTTTGGGTATAGGATTGTCGTATAAATTTTAATATGAAGCCCGAAATTTGGACGTATTACCCTAATTCGCTAATACGTTCAAGTTTAGGCATATCGAGAAGTTTAATTTTTCGTCCATCGATTGAAATTATACCTTCGCTAGCAAAAGCCGAAAGAGTGCGTATGGCGTTCGATGTTGTCATATTCGACAGATTGGCAATATCTTCGCGCGACAGATGTACTTTCAAAGTTTTTTCGTCCTTTTCGAAATCGTATGTATCCTTTAAAAACAAAAGGGATTCGGCCAAACGACCACGAATATGTTTTTGAGTAAGTGTAACAGTTCGGAAAAACGAGAAGCCAAGTTCGGTAGCAAACGATTTGATAATTACCAAACTAAGATCGCTATTAAGTCGAAGAAGCTGATACAATGTTTCGCTATTTATACTACAAACAACAGAATCTTCGATAGCTACGGCCGATGCATGATGGTTTTCTTCTGCAAAAAGTGCCCGATAGCCAATAAACCCAATTGGTTTAGCCAATCTAACAATTTGTTCCCTGCCACCAACACCTTCTTTAAACACCTTAACCTTACCGTCCGACAGGCAAATTAGGCTGTTTGGTTTATCGCCCTCTTTAAAAATATAATCGCCTTTCTTGTAAAAAGCCGCTGATAAACCCAAATTTAATGTATCTTTCTGTTCATCAGTAAGTACGCTAAAAATTGATTTTTTATCGTCTAAAAAGTCGCGACACACTTCTTTTGAATTGAACATTATAGTATAGTTATGTTGAATAACATCCAAATTTAGTAATTTTTACAACAATCAAAACGAAATTAAATATTTAGGACAGAAATAGCTAATTTTTAAAGCAAGTGATTTATATATTGTGGTTAAATTGTGGTAGTTAGTGCGTAAACCTGTCGCGAAATGCCCAGAGGCCGAGGGCTGGATTTGAAATATAAAAAATATTCTCTCCGTCAACGGTGTTATATCCGTCTTTTAGTGTTTCAGGGTTGTATTTTGTAATCATCTCATTTAATGGAGCATAATTAAAATTAACTTGCCTAATTTCCTGTTCGGTAAGGTTGCCAGGGCAATACGTTACGTTAAACCTGCCTTCGGTTGATCCGTGTATTAAGTGCGCTGTTGCACTAAGGTTGTTTTTAAGGTCGTCGTTTTTTTCGGTAAGTTCCAGTATTTTAGGGGTGTTTACGTATCCATATTTTCGTATTAATGCATCAATTTGTTTATCTTCGCCAAACTCCTTTAAACCAGGCGCAAGCACAATTAATTCGCCGTCGTCGGCAATAGCCATGCGGGTTCGGTAAATACTTTTGTTACCAAGCCAGGTACTTTTAAACTCCGATGGATCGAGGTAAACTACCACCTTTTTAAGTGGTTTGTCGAGCATTTTAAAATTTACTTCGAGCGAAAGTTCGGCAGCACGGTTAAAACATTCAATATCGTTGCCAATATATATCCCGCGAACCACTAATTTGCCAGTATCGTCCTTACCAACAACTGTTTGTATGTATAATATTGGCAGGTGTTTAGTGAAATTGTCCGAAGCGTAATTTAAAATACGGCGAACAGGGTTATCGGCTCGGCCCATAATGTTTTCCATGCCATAAGCTGCACCCACAAAATGACTTTTATTAATGCCCTCAACGCCGCCAGTACCTACAAAAATATTTTTGTTGTAATTTGCCATGCCAATAACTTCGTGCGGCACCACCTGACCGATTGAGAGAATAAGGTCGAAACCACCATTTACAAGAAGTTTGTTTACCTGTGCAGGCCATTTATAATCGACCTTTCCGTTTGTTTGCTCTTTAACAAATTCCGAAGGGACTTCGCCAACGGTAACAATGTCGTTTCGCCAATCGTGTACACGAAAAAGGCTTTGAGGTGTTTTGCCGAACATAGTTTTAATTTCGGTATCGCTCATTGCCACATGTGTTCCAAGGGCCGGAAGAATGTCGGTAAGTTTTTCGCCATAATATTCCCAACTCATTTCGGTAAGTAGGCCAGCAAACGAGTGAAACCTTGTAAAATCGGGCGGTATAGCCAATACTTTTTTACGCATACCAAGTTTTGCAAATGTTTCGGCTAGTATTTGTTTTAAGTCGACCGAAGTAATAACGTCGGTTTTCGAACCACGAGAAAAATATAGCATGTTTCAAATTATAATATTAATGCAAACCAATCAATTACCGCCTTACACGTGCATTGCCTTCCCAAACGCTCCAAACCTGCTCTTCGTCAGCTGGTTGTGCGTAATCGGTTATAAATGTGGTAGCTAAAGCGCCACTTGCCCAACCAAACTGAGCCCATTTTTCGGCTTCCCAACCTTTAAGAATAGCATAAAGCATACCGCCAACAAAGCCGTCGCCACCGCCAATACGGTCGAGTACGTTAATTTCGCGTGGTTCAATTATGTGCCAGTTTTCGCCTTCGAGCATTATAGCGCCCCAAAGATGGCTGTTTGTGCTAATTACCTCACGTAGAGTGGTTGCAAACACCGATGCATTCGGAAACGCTTTCTTTACGCGGTTTATCATCACTTTAAAGCTATCGATATGCGATCCAATTGCTTTACCGCCAGCTTCGGGACCTTCAATACCTAAGCATAACTGAAAATCTTCCTCGTTACCTACCAAAATATCCGACACACTTGCAATTTCGGTAAATATTGCGCGTAATTCCTTTTCGCGACCTTTCCAGAACGATGCACGATAGTTTAAGTCGAACGAAATGCGAGTGCCGTGTTTTTTGGCTGCGTGAGCTAGTTCTAAGCAAAAGTTACTGGTTTCGGGCGAAAGAGCGCCTATAAGTCCCGATAGATGAACTATTTGCACACCTTCTTTGCCAAAAATACGCTCAAGGTCGAAATCCTTCGCGTTTAGCGTACACCCAACTTCGCCGGCACGATCGTTCTGCACACGCGGGCCTCGCGATCCAAAGCCACTATCGGCAATGTTAAACTGATGCCGATACCCCCACGGGTTGCCCTGTGGAACTTCTTTACCTTCGTAGGTCATGTGCCGACTAGCCAAGTTACTCTTAATTAGCTGAGATATTGGACTATCCTTCACGAAAGTGGTAAGCACCTTAACAGGCAAGCCTAAATACGATGAAATAGCGGCAACATTAGTTTCGGCACTAGTGGCCTGCATAAAAAATGTATCGCTCGAATGCACTGGCTGCCCATTAACAGGAGTAATGCGAACGCCCATACTTGTTGGCACAATTAGCGAGTATTTAAACTCCTGTCTTAAGTCAATTTTCATTTTTAAAAGTATTTAGTATTTGGTACTGAGTAAATAGTAGCCAGCGCAAAGTAAGATTATATTAAAATACGTATAATTTGTCATCTGTCATTTGCACATCTGTAATTTCCTCATTCTCACATCTCCACATTTCCCATTGTCCTAAACACCACCATAAGCGCTAAAGCCGCCATCAACAGGTACAATAATGCCAGTTACAAAGCTCGACATATCCGATAAAAGGAATAAAATTGCGCCGTTTAAATCGTCGGGTTCGCCATATTTTCCCATTGGTGTGCTAGCAATAATTTTTTTACCGCGTGGTGTTGCTTCGCCAGTTTTTTCGTCGGTTAACAAAAAGCGATTTTGGTTTGTAAGAAAAAAGCCTGGAGCCACGCAATTTACACGTATTCCAACCTTTGCCATGTGTACCGCAAGCCATTGAGTAAAATTGTTTATTGAAGCTTTAGCGGCCGAGTACGCCGGTATTTTTGTTAACGGACGGTAGGAGTTCATCGACGAGATGTTAAGGACATTGCCTTTGCCGCTTTCGAGCATATCGGTAGTGAAAACCATTGTTGGTAACAAAGTGCCTTTAAAATTCAAATCGAAAACATTCTGAAAGCCCTCCATTTCGAGTCCATAAAAGGTTTTCGAGAGGTCGTTCATATCCTCTTTAACCATAGTTTCCACTTTGGTAGTAGCTAATGGCGAGTTGCCACCAGCACCATTAATAAGAATGTCAATTTTACCAAGTTTAGCGTTAATAACCTTTTTTGCTTCAATAAGCGAATCCTTATCGAGAACGTTTGCAGCCAATCCAATAGTTGTAACATTATACTTGGTTTGAATTTCGGCTGCTAACTTTTCCGATGTTTCGATATGGCGGCTGATGATAACCGTTTTTACCCCAACCGATGCTAAACTGTGGACAATTGATGCACCCAACACCCCAGTTCCACCAGTTAATACACATACTTTGCCTTTTAAATCGTCGAATGAATAATTCATAATATGCTTATTATGTTATAATTACTAAAAATAAAGAGTAATACAATAAATCACTTAAAATTCAAATAATAGTCGAGATTTTCGCTTGTAAGAATATCGATAGGAACATATTGAACTTTAGCGGTTTCCTTCTTCAAAATCAAATGATTAAACAACGACATTATTCCACGATACCCTTGTTCTTCAGGGCGTTGTGCTATTAAAAAAGCCACAACTCCATTTCGCAGATATTCGGCATTTTTTGGTAATAAATCGTAGCCAATGAGCTTGATATTGGCTAATTGTTTGTTTTCGATATAGTTAGCAATTTCATGTACGCGCGAATTAAAAACTATGGCTGCCGCAACCTTATTAGTAGAATTAAATAGATGTTCGAATTGCTTAAGCCTATCGCCGGCGTTGCCAAGTTCGTAATTAACATTAACGAATTGATATTGAGTTTTTAGGTTGTTCGATTCGAAAAATGCTAAAAAACCGGCTTCCCTGTTCGTAATTTGGTTCATTTCGCTTTCTCTAGCACCATTTATAACAGCAATAGTCGATTTTTCGAGCACATTCATGCAAAGCAATTTAGCCGCTAAATAGCCACTATGATATGAATGTTGACCGAAATACGTAATGTTATTTAGTCCATCGATATTTGAATCGATAAAGCAATAAGGAATTTGGCGTTCGTTTAATTTGGTGGTTAACGAAATTGTTTCGGACTTAAACACTGGCGACAGCAGTACAGCATCGGGGCTAAGCTGCAATAATTCGTTATATTTAAGGATAAACGAATTAATATCAAATTGATTGAAATACAGACTTTTAACAGAAATATTGTAGTCCATTATTTCTTTCCAGGCTTTCTGAATGCCTTTGTTTGGAGCCTCCCAATATTCATTATCGTTGGTATATTCGGGCAGTAAAGTAACAAATTGATAGGACTTTTTTAATGCTAACGACCTAGCTATAAGGTTTGGCTTGTAATTTAACTCCTCAATAATTTTTCCGATTTTCTCACGATTGGCAGCCGTAACCTGACCGCGGTTATGTATCACCCGGTCTACCGTTCCTGCCGAAACGCCTGCCAAAGTAGCTATATCTTTAATTCTAAGCTTATTATTGATTTCTTCTTTCATTATGATAGTATTTCGTGTACGAACACGATTTAAATTTCACGACAAAATTATAAATTATTTTTTTGTAATCGTAAAAAAAATCGTAATTTCGTGTGCGAACACGTAAATTTATTTTTAAACATAACTATCATGAAATTAGGTAAGTATTCATTTGGGTTGGGCGATCGTTTTGCCCATCAAGGCGAGGCGCAATTAAGCGCTATTATTAAGGCTAAAACAGAACTTGGTGTAGAAATTTCTCCGGTATGGAACAAGTCGAACCGCGAGCACACATACGTACACACAACCCCCGAAGATACACGCATTGAGGCCGATAATGCCGTAAAGGCTTTAATCTTTTCAAAACCATATTTTGTTGATGCCGACCATATTAACATTAACAATGTGGACAAGTTTATTGCCAGTAGCGACTTTTTTACCCTCGATGTAGCGGATTATATTGGCAAACCGGCTACCGAAGCCGAAATAAATGCTTTTGTGGCTGCAAACAGCAAGTTTGTTGGCTCGGTAACTATTCCGGGTATCAATCATCCGTTTAACGTAACAAACGAGTTTTTGAAGAATTTTGCTTCGAAATTCCTTTTTGCTTGCATGGAAGCTTCTACCATATATAAACGTATTGCCGAGAAAAAAGGAGCTGGCAATTTTATCACCGAAGTGTCAATGGATGAAGTGGATCAGCCTCAAACACCTATCGATATGTTCTTTATTCTGAAGGCATTGGCCGATTTAACAGTGCCTGCACAAACCATTGCTCCAAAATTTACCGGACGATTTAACAAAGGTGTTGATTATGAAGGTGATATTGCTCAATTCGAAAAGGAATTCGAGGAAGATTTATTGGTGATTGACTACGCCGTAGCAAACTTTAATTTACCTGCCGAATTGAAACTCAGCGTGCATTCAGGTAGCGACAAATTTTCGATTTATCCGATAATGGGCAAGCTCCTGCGCAAATACAACAAGGGAATTCACGTAAAAACTGCCGGAACTACATGGCTCGAGGAGGTTATTGGTTTATCGCTAGGCAACGACGAAGGATTAGATTTGGCCAAAGCAATTTACGTAAACGCTTATGGTAGAAAAGACGAGCTTTGCGGCCCTTATGCTACTGTAATTGATATTAACTGGAACAAGCTTCCTAAACCCGAAGAAATTAACAAGTGGACATCGGAAGAGTTTTCGCAGGCATTACAGCACGATTTAGCTAACCCAAGGTACAACATGCACTTGCGTCAACTTATACACGTTGGCTACAAAGTTGCCTCGGAATATGGCGAAGTATATACCGACGCTTTAGTAGCTAATAGAAAGGTAATTGCCAAATGTGTTTCCGACAATATATATGAA
>JANYAP010000004.1 GCA_025361285.1 Bacteroidales bacterium
TTTAGCGAAGAAAATTAGTTCAGAAAGAAAATTTTTATACTTTTGCACCGCAAATGTAATAATTGACCTATGGTGTAATGGTAGCACAACAGATTTTGGTTCTGTATGTCTAGGTTCGAACCCTGGTAGGTCAACAAAAAACAACCCCTTAAAACTATATGTTTGTTGGGGTTGTTTTGGTTTACGGACATAACCTTTCTCTTCTAGAAAAAAAAGTTTCACGCAGAGGCACGAAGATAAATATCGCAGAGGTTATCGAAGCAATTTAACCAGCCCATCTCTGCGGTGAAATCTGCGGAAATCAGCGAGAAAATAAAAATAGGTAAGAAATATTTTACTTTAATCCATCTAAAATTCTTTTAATAACTGTTTGTGCCGAGTAAATGCGGTTTTCGGCTTGGTCGATAACGATGGAGTTAGGACTATCGATAACCTCATCGTTTACAATCATATTGCGGCGTACAGGTAAGCAGTGCATAAATTTGGCATCGTTGGTAAGTGCCATTTTGTTTGCCGAAACAGTCCAATTCTTATCCATATTTAATACCTGTCCGTACTGCTTGTAATTGCTCCAGTTTTTGGCATAAATAAAATCGGCTCCTTCAAACGCTTTGTTCTGATTATACTCAATAACAGCACCTTGCGTGAATTTTTCGTTCAATTCGTAGCCTTCGGGGTGAGTAACCACCACTTCGTAGCCAGCTGCTACAACCCATTCAACAAATGAGTTAGGAACTGCCTGCGGTAATGCACGCGGATGTGGTGCCCAAGTTAGTACAACCTTTGGGCGAGCCTGCTTCTTATACTCTTCAATTGTAATAACATCGGCAAAGCTTTGTAGCGGATGACCAGTAGCCGCCTCCATGCTAACTATTGGAGTATTAGCATATTGCATAAACTGCCCTAATACATGTTCGGAATAATCGAGTTCGCGATTTTTAAGTCCTGCAAACGAGCGTATGCCTATAATATCACTGTAGCGACCAATTACACCAGCGGCCTCCTTTATATGCTCGGCCTTGTCGCCGTCCATAACTACGCCAAATTCGGTTTCAATTTTCCAACCATCTTCGTTTATATTGAAGATAATGGTTTTCATACCAAGGTTTTCGGCTGCTTTTTGGGTGCTTATACGTGTTCGTAAACTCGAGTTGAAAAACAGCAAACACATGGTTTTGTGCTTTCCTAGGTTTTCGAACTGGTACGGGTTTTTCTTAATTTCGAATGCTTCGCTAAGCATTTTGTTCAAGTCGGCAACGTCGGTAATTGAAGTAAAGTGTTTCATAAAATAGTATTTAGTACTAAGTACTAAGTACTTAGTAATGGTATATAAATGTTTTTTAGTACTCTTTACTAGTTACTTAGTACTCAGTACTATTTTCTCACCTGCCCATTTCCTCGTACCACCCATTTGTAACTGGTCATTTCGGCTAAGGCCATTGGGCCACGGGCATGAAGTTTTTGGGTGCTAATGCCAATTTCGGCACCAAGTCCAAACTGTGATCCATCGGTAAATGCGGTTGAAGCGTTAGTATAAATAGCTGCTGCATCTACCTCATTAATAAATAGTTCGATATTTTCGACTATATCGCTAATTATTGCCTCGCTATGTTTCGAGCTATAAGTATAAATATGCGTAAGTGCCTCATTTATATCGCTTACTGTTTTAACCGACATTTTATAGTCCAAAAATTCGATTCCATACGATTCGGCAGTGGCCGGTCGCAGTAATTCCTTTGGATATCGGCCAATTAGAATCATCATTGACGGCTCGTCGGCAAATAAAATTACATTTCTTTTTGCAAGCGGCTCAAGTACCGATGGTAAATTTGCCAACTGTTTTTTATGAACAATTAAACAATCGAGTGAATTACAAACGCTTACGCGACGAGTTTTGGCATTATAAACTATTTCGCGAGCTTTTGCAATATCGGCAATTTCGTCGATATAAGTATGCACAATTCCAGCACCAGTCTCAATAACAGGTACTTTGGCATTATCGGCAACAAAATTAATTAGGTTCTGGCTTCCACGTGGAATAATAACATCAACAAAACCACGAGCCCTAAGCAATGCTGTAGTTGCCTCGCGTTCAATAGGTAATAACTCGGCAATTGAAGTGTTAAGTGCAAACTTACTAAGTACTTTTTTAATAATAGAAATTATGGCGTCGTTTGAGTATTTAGCATCGCTGCCACCCTTTAAAATGCAGGCGTTACCCGATTTTATGCAAAGGGCAAAGCAATCGAAGGTAACATTTGGGCGTGCTTCGTAAATAATACCTATAACACCTAGTGGAACAGATACTTTAGATAGCTTCAATTCATTCGATAGTTCACGTTGCTCGAGTATTTTGCTTAATGGCGAAGGAAGCGAGGCAACATTACGAATATCGGCAGCAATTGCCTTGATACGTTCGGCGGTAAGTTTAAGTCGGTCGTACTTGGGGTTTTGTGCATCCAATGCATCTAAATCCTTTTTGTTTTCGGCAATAATTGTTGATGTACTATTTTCAGCTTCATCGGCCAAAGCCAAAAGTAAAGCGTTAATAGTATCTTGCTTAACCGAAATTAAATCGCGACTAGCATCTTTAACGCGTTGAAAAATAGACTGGTATGGCGTTAATGTGTTAATGTTTGACATATAAATTGTATTAATATGCTGATATATAATTAATTATTACCCTTTCAAACTTAAATAATCGTAATGCACAATAGGCTTACTATTTTTAGCACCAATGTTTTTAATGGCTGTATCGGAATTATACTGCGATTTTCCTAACCCTACAAAAGTTCCTTCGTGGTCGATAATTTTAACGATGTCGCCTTTCATAAAATTGCCAACTATTTGTGTTACACCTATTAACAATAAACTTGAGGCTTTGTTGGAAAACAACGAGTTACGAGCACCTTCGTTAATATGAACTTCGCCCTTAGTGCTTACATCGGTGTAGGCTAACCACTTTTTTATTGTTGTCGATTTTTTACCAGGGGTAAAATAGGTTTGCACCAAATCGGGCTTGCTCTCAATAATATCAATTAAAATATTTTCGCGAAAGCCATTGGCCAAATGCACTGGCGTACCCGATTGTGCTACTTTTTTTGCCATACTAAATTTGGTAATCATACCACCACGGCCAAAGTTCGATTTATTTGTTGAAATAAACTTGGTTACATTGTTGAAATCGTGATCGATAACTGGAATTAATTTCGACGATGGTTCGGCAGGGTTTCCATCGAAAATACCGTCCACGTTGCTTAAAATAATCATAGCTTCGGCGTTCATCATCGACGTAATTAAGCCAGCCAACTCGTCGTTATCGGTAAACATAAGCTCGGTAACCGACACCACATCGTTTTCGTTTATTATTGGCAGAATGTCGTGATCTAAAAGAGTATCCAAGCAATTTCGGATATTCAAAAAATGCTGTCGATCTCGAAAATCTTCTTTAGTAACTAGTACCTGCGAGCATAACACGTTGTGTTTTTCGAAAAGCTCCGAATATTTATGCA
>JANYAP010000041.1 GCA_025361285.1 Bacteroidales bacterium
CCCCTAGACAAAGAATTAAATGACCAGGATCCCGAAGATATGGATGCTACCATTTTAGACTACTACAATTTGGCAGCTTCCGATAGCACTATTATTGGTTTAATATGTTACGAATGGCCAGGAGGTTTCGACGGTCCGGGATCGCTTGGCGCACGTAATTTGCCACAAAATGCTATTGATGTTTGTGTTAAAATAGGGAAAGCTATAAATGCAAATAATCCTATGTGCATTACTCATGCACCACCAACAGCACCAAGTGGTTTAAATGTTTCGGATATTGCTTTGCGATCGTTCGTTTTATCGTGGACTGCTGTGCCCGAAAGCGGTGGTGTTACAACATACGAAGTTTGGAAAAATGGTGTTTATTTTGGTTCTACAACATCAAATTCGATATTGGTAAATACGCTTTACTGTGGAACAACTTATTCCATTACTGTAAAAGCACGTTATGTTGGCAGTTTGTGGGGCGCACAAAGTGCTGCTTTACAAGTTTCTACATTGGATTGTATACCTTGCACACTACCAAACGATTGGACAGTTGTTAGTATTGGCACAACACAACAAACAATATGCGAAAATGCTGGTTCCTTCACTCTTGAAGGCACTGGTACCGATGCAGCCAATAATGCATATAATTTCAGGTATGTGTACAAAACCTTAACTGGCGACGGTGCTATAATTGCCAAAGTAGAAAGCATCGAAAATAGCGACCCATGGGCAAGAGTTGGAGTTATGATTCGCGAAACATTATCTACTTCATCTAAACATGCCGATTGCTATGTTACCACTGCAAATGGAGTATCGTTCCAAGTTAAATCGGCAACAACATCGCGACAAGTAACCCCTGACATCACTGCGCCGTGTTGGGTAAAGGTAGCACGTGTTGGCGACTCATTTAGCGCGTATTATTCAAAAAATGGTATCGATTGGACCAAGGTTGGGAACAGCAAATCAATTACAATGGCGTCAAGTGTATATGTTGGCATCACAGCCACAGGGTCATCGTTATGCACAACTTGTTTTGCAACTATTACAAATGTAAGCACTGATGGAACAACAGCTATTAACACTTTAAGCGACAGTAGTCCTGAAATTACAATATTGCCAAACCCAGCTAAATATAAGCTTACCATCGATAATTTACCAAAAGATACACAAGTTACGATTTACACAATTGATGGTAAATTGATTAATAAAGTAAAACCCAACAATACCAGCTTGTATATAGATGTAACTACATGGAATAAAGGAGTTTACCTTTTTCATATACAATCTGCAAATAGTGTAATTATTAAAAAGGCAATAGTTGAATAAAAAATGGTTATTCAACTATAACAGTAGTAATTAAATTGTAAGTTTTACAATAATATTGATAAACAAATAAGGTAATAAGATTTGTTTAATCGTTATTGTTTTTTTCTACTAAGGTTTAAAATGCTTTATTTAAAAAATTTTAACCTTAGTAGAAATATGTAAATACCATATTGTAAACCTTATTACCTTATTATGATATTACTTTGAAATTTATAAAATTTGGATTTCAAAGAAATGTATTTATACACCAAATATCGAAAAACAAAAAAAAACATGAAAAAACTGATTATTTCTTTGTTAATGACTCTGGTAGTGAGTTATTCGTTCTGCCAAAAGGCACCATCGCACCTTAAGTACTTTGGGTATTATTTGGTTGATACCGAAATTGACGATCCACACGATGGTTCGTCGATGACGAACTATGTTGAAGAGGTTGCCAATTTTTCGAATATAGCACACTTGCATGTTTCAAATTTTACCGACAACCTTACAGGACGAGTTAATTGGATGAATACCAACTGCTTAAAGCCATTTATTTCCGTGCAAGGCATTTTTTGGTCGCGCAAGGACGCTAATGGTCCAAGTGGAAACCGTTTCACCCTGCTGCCTAATTACTTAGAACGATGGAATACATTTAAAAAAACAAATGCTTCAGTATTAAACGGTTCACAAGTTGAGTTTTTTTATGTGTCCGACGAACCTGTTTGGAATGGAATTACTTACGACGAATTAAATACCATTTGCAATTTGCTAAAGAAGGATTGCCCTGATATTAAGATTATGATTCTCGAAGCTTATGTAACTTTAAAACAGTTTAAAATACCAAAAAGTGCCGATTTTATTGGTTTCGACAGGTATTGCGTTTTTCATCCATCAACCGATACCTCTTTTCTTGCAAATTTGGCTACACTAAAATCGAAACTTTCGGCACCACATCAAAAAATTTGGTTAACCATCGACGATAACTGGATTCCGTTGTATGGAACATATAATTATACACCCGAAATGATGGCTTCGGTAATACAGGAATATTACGATATTGCCGCGCGTGAGCCTCTTTGCGAAGGATTGGTTGGATACATGTGGCCAGGTGGTTTCGATAATCCAGAACAACTTGGAGCACGTAATTTGCCTAAAAATTCTAAAGATTTGAATGTTAAAATAGGGCGAATGATAAAGGCAAATAATACTCTTTGCCCTGATACAGAGGTGCCAACAACACCTACCAATTTTGCAGCAAGTAATATTACTCAAACATCGTGTTTTGTAACGTGGACTAATTCTAAAGATAATGTTCGTGTTTTTTCATACGAAATTTATAAGGATGGCATATTGGTTGGTGCTAATAACCGATCGTCGTTAAATATTAGTGGATTAAAATGCAATACCAAATATAGTTTTACCATTAAAGCAATTGATCCAGTTGGCAACATGAGTACAGAAAGCTCTGTTAGTGTTACAACGCTGGCATGCACCGAAAATGCTTCACCAAAATAACATAATACATACATAAATAATGCATTACATTTAGGACTATCGCTAATATCTTTCTATACTGAACCTTCATTCTGGCATAAGTTGGAGTGAAAGTTTGCTATTTGTTGCTTAATACAATAGTTCGGTATACTTCTAATTATTCAATTTTCACGTATTTGTAATACGTGGATCCATAGAAATAGAAAGTATTTAAAAGTTATTTCTATGTATTTCAACTTGTTAATTATTAGTGAGTTAAATTGGGCAGAGTCTCTTATATAAATAATTTCCTATACAACAAATTATAAAACAACTAATTGCACTTATGAATATATTAAACAACTACCCAAACCCGCAAGATTTATTAAGCTGGCACAAATCTTTACGAAAAGATAACACATACAAGGTTAATGGACATGTGCACACGCCATATTCATTTAGTGCATTCTCTAACATCCCCGAGATGTTTGAAATGGCTGTGAATGAAAATATTACTGCGTTGGGAATTAACGACTTTTACGTAGCCGATGGATATTCTGAATTTTATAAAAATGCTATTCATTACAAAATTTTTCCGCTTTTCAATATCGAATTTATTACTCTTTTAAAAGACGAACAGTCTAAGGGAATAAGGGTAAACGACCCAAACAACCCTGGAAGGTGTTACTTGAGCGGAAAAGGTCTGAATTATCCATTTTTTTTGCCCATCGAATTAGATCAAAAACTTAGTGCAGTAGTTACCGAAAGTCAGCAGCAAATTCGAAGCATGGTTACCAAAGCTAATCAATGGTTTATAAGTATAAATGCAGGTATTGAACTCGACTTTTCGAATATAAAAGCAAAATATGCAAAAGAACTTGTTCGGGAACGACACATTGCTAAGGCAATACGTATTGCCGTTTTCGAAAAAACGGAAGACGTTACTGCACGTAAAGAACTGTTTAAATTAATTTATGGAGGTAAAGATACCTTGGTTGATGTTAATGATGTTCCTGGGCTAGAAAATGAAATTAGAGGCAATTTGCTAAAAGTTGGCGGCAAAGCCTTTGTTGAAGAGGACGACAAGGCATTTATGAGTTTAAAGGAAGCAATAACAACAATTGAAGCCGCTGGCGGAATTCCCTGTTATCCTGTATTACTAGATGATAAAAAAGGTGTGTACACCGAATACGAAGCTGACAAAGAAAAACTTTATAACGAGCTTGTAAAACACAATATTGGTTGCATTGAGCTTATTCCGGCACGCAACGACTTTAATCATTTAAAGGATTTTGTTAAATTCTTCAACGAAAAAGGCTTTATTATTACTTTCGGAACCGAACATAATGCGCCAGATATGATTCCTTTAACCTGCGACACACGTGGTAATAAGCAACTCGATACCGAATTAGAGACAATTGCTTACGAGGGAGCATGCGTTATTGCTGCCCATCAATACCTTAAAGCAAAATGCATGCAAGGATTTATAGCAGATACAGGTAAACCTAATATTGCCAACAAAACTTATTATGTATCTCTTGGCAAAGCAGTGATAGAAAAATTTATTAGTTAATACCAAATTATTGATGCTTAAGTAACATAAAAAGAGCCTAATAACCTATTATTTAAAATTCTTAATTTAATGAACACAGTTATTCAACAACTTATTGATATTTCGCAGTTCTATGGTAAAAATAGCGACTTTGTAATTGCAGGCGGGGGAAACACATCTTACAAAGACGAAAAGCATATATGGGTTAAGGCCAGTGGTATAAATATGTGCGATATTAGCGAGAATGGCTTTGCCGTACTCGAACGTGATAAATTAAAAATTATTGCCGAAAAGCAATATAGTCATAATTCCGACGAGCGCGAGAGTCAAATAAAAGCCGACCTTTTCCGTGCTAGTGCTTTTCCCGAGAAAGGTCTTCGCCCCTCAGTTGAAACTTCACTACACAATCTAATTGGGTTTAAATTTGTGGTTCATACTCATCCAACAATAGTTAATGCACTTATGTGCTCGCAAAATGCCGCCAAACTAACCAAAGAAATTTTCGGTAGCGATGTTCTATTTATTCCATATACCGACCCAGGGTATGTGTTATTTAAGTATATCGAAAAAAGTCTCGTTGAGTTTAGAGAAATAAATCAATGCGAACCGAATGTAATATACCTCGAAAACCATGGGGTGTTTGTTGCTGCCGATACTGTTGAAGAAATACGGTCGATTTACGACAATATGATGTTTTTACTTCAATCGAAAATTGAAAAGTTAGCAGACTTGTCTAACTTACCGATTGACAACAAAATAGTTAGCATTCTTCCTGCAATACGGGCTATGCTTACCGAAGATAATCCTAAAACATTAATAATTCGTCATCATGGCTTGGTGAAACATTTTTACTCTAATAATGAGAGTTTTACGAAGATTTCGTTGCCTTTCTCTCCCGATATAATTGTTTATTGTAAATCCCGAGCAATTTATGTTGAGAAAACGAACAATCCCGAAGTTGCTGTTATTGAGTTCAAGCAAAAATTAGATGAATACAAAAGGAAGTACGGCTACGCTCCTAAAATAATAGTTTTGAAGGATCTTGGTTTTGTTGCCGTAGAGGACAATTACCAATCGGCCGAAATTGCTCTTGATGTATTTGAAGACTTGATGAAGATTAGTCTCATGAGCGAAAATTTTGGCGGGCCTAAGTTTTTAAATGAAAAAGAAATTTCATTTATTGATAACTGGGAAGTTGAAAATTACCGCAGGCAAATTTCGAAAGGCAAAAACTCAGATAGCCGTGTAAGTAATAAAATTATTATTGTAACTGGCGGTGCGCAAGGCTTTGGTGCTGGAATAGCCGAAGATTTGATAAATCAAAAAGCTAACGTTGTAATAGCCGACTTGAACGAGGTAAAAGGACAAGAAATGGCCGACGAACTTAACTCTAAAGCCTTTAAAAACAGAGCGGTGTTTATTAAAGCCGATGTGTCGGATGCTAAATCGGTGCAAAATTTAATAACCGAAACCGTTAAGGCTTTTGGAGGATTAGATGTATTTATCAGCAATGCTGGTATTCTAAGGGCTGGAGGTATTAACGAAATGTCGCCCGAAACTTTTGAGCTTATGACCAAAATTAATTATTCTGGTTACTTTCTGTGTGTTAAATATGCCGCAGAAATAATGAAGCTTCAAGCCAAGCATAATCCACAATACTTTTCCGATATTATTCAAATTAACTCAAAATCGGGCTTGAAAGGTAG
Source organism: Bacteroidales bacterium (assembly GCA_025361285.1). Lineage (GTDB taxonomy): Bacteria > Bacteroidota > Bacteroidia > Bacteroidales > JAAUTT01 > JAAUTT01. The sequence continues at coordinate 6,028 of JANYAP010000041.1, forward strand.
TAATAAGAACTTTGCGTACGCTGGTGGAAAATTTGGGGGAATTGGTCTAACCCAGTCCTTCGCCCTCGAACTTATGCCTTTTAAGATTAAGGTAAACGCTGTTTGTCCGGGCAATTTTTTCGATGGACCACTATGGAGCGACCCCGAAAAGGGCTTGTTTGTACAATACTTAAACGCTAACAAAGTGGCAGGGGCAAAGACTATCAACGACGTTAAAGCGTATTACGAAAAACAAGTGCCAGCAGGTAGGGGGTGCGAAGTAACAGATGTAATGCGCGCTATTTACTATATTATCGATCAGGAATACGAAACTGGTCAGGCTGTGCCAGTTACTGGTGGGCAGGAGATGTTGAAATAGACGATTCTTTTAAAGTAATTGCAAATATTCAGGTTTATAGGTTTTAGGCTAGAGGCTGTAGACTGTAGACTGTAGACTGTAGGCTAGAGGCTAGAGGCTGTATGAACTTCGTTAGTAATATGTAGGAACTTATTTAATACATTTTACGTACAACCCATAAAGTCATGCTTTTTATACAAATTCGAATAAATTTATCGTTTAACTGACCTACTTCAACCTACAGCCTACAGCCTCCAGCCTCCAGCCTACAGTCTACAGCCTCTAGCCTACAGCCTACAGTCTGAGAAGTTTCAAACAGTTTGGTAGGAAATTCTCCCAAAATAATGGTATAATTTTTATAGTTTTGCATTTCAGAAAAACTATAAAATTATGTTTAAAACAAATGAATATTTCGATGGAAAGGTTAAAT
>JANYAP010000058.1 GCA_025361285.1 Bacteroidales bacterium
CTTCTTCGTCGGAGTTTATTATTTTATTAATTAAATTTTCTTGGAGTGCTTTCATTTCGTTTTTGTAATTTACAACATCTTCAAATCTAATTCTACGATGTTTACCAACTTTTGTAAACTTAATTTTACCAGCTTCAAGAAGCTTTATAACATGAGGTCTTGAACATCCGAGTATCTCAGCAGTCGCTTGAGTAGTTAATTCAGTTGCGATTGGAACAATTGATACAGGTCGTCCATCGCTTGTCTCCTTTAAAATTTGTGCTAATAGCTTTAAAGCATTTAATGGCACTCTTATTTTTTCACGCGTTTCTTCAATCTCAATTTCTGGATTGTTATCTTTCAATTCACTTAAAACATTGGCTAATGCATCGTAAGATTTCATTGCAGCAATCTGTTCTTCCTTTGTAGGTCGTTTTATATTTTCTAAAGTTTGCATATCATTTTAACTTTCATAGTTAATGCGAATATAATCGAAATATTCGAAACTAACGAAATATTCGAAATGTTTTTCCGTAGCGGACTACTGTATTAATAAACACATCTATTAAAATTTAATAATCATAAGTCAATTTCGTTTATTTAAGGTTGATAAAGCCTGAAAGGCTTAACTAAACGACATTTAATTATTAGTGTATTATTTATTATAAAGGCTATATTTTCTATACTAAATCTTTTAACTTCAACATCACTCGCATAATATTTACTAACTTAGCCACTAATCTATAACCGATTTAAGTTACTGTTTATAAAATGATTGACCAAAGTACCGTTGACAGGATTTTCGATGCAGCCCAAATTGTTGATGTTGTTCAGGATTATATTACCCTGAAACGTCGCGGGGTTAACTATTTGGGATTGTGTCCGTTTCATGGCGAAAAAACTCCTTCGTTTACAGTTTCGCCGGCTAAAAATATTTACAAATGCTTTGGCTGCGGAAAGGGCGGTAATCCGGTAAATTTCGTTATGGAAAACGAAAAAATTACCTACTACGAAGCTCTTAAGCATCTTGCTAAACGCTATCATATTGAGATAGTTGAGGAACAGCAAACCGACGAGCAAATTCAACTACGCTCCGATCGCGAGAGCATGATGGTGGCTTCGGATTTTGGCAGAAAACTATTTTTCGATAATCTGTTTCAACACTCTGAGGGAAAGACTATTGGCTTAAGTTATTTTAAAGAACGTGGGTTTCGCGAGGATACAATAAAAAAATTCGAGCTCGGCTATTGTCTCGAAGAGCGCGATCATTTTACCAAACGTGCTCAAAAAGAAGGATATAAGCTTGAGTTTTTGGTGAAAACTGGCTTAACCATTCATAGCGAAGGCCATTCGCCGTTCGACAGGTTTTCGGGTCGTGTAATGTTTCCTATCCATAACCTTACTGGTAAGGTAATTGCGTTTGGTGGCAGGGTTATGAAAACCGACAAAAAAATTGCCAAATACCTTAATTCGCCCGAATCGGAAATATACCACAAAAGCAATGTGCTGTACGGAATATTTCACGCTAAAAAGGCTATTGTACAGGATAATAAATGTTATTTGGTTGAAGGTTACACCGATGTTATTTCGATGCATCAGGCTGGTATCGAGAATGTTGTGTCATCATCTGGCACATCGCTTACGGTTGAGCAAATTAGGCTAGTTAAGCGCTTCACCAACAACATTACTATTTTGTACGACGGCGATCCGGCAGGTATAAAAGCCTCATTAAGAGGTATCGATCTTATTTTGGAAGAGGGCATGGACGTTCGCGTTATACTTCTGCCAGCACCCGAGGATCCCGATTCGTTTTCGCGGTCGCGTAGCTCGTCGGAATTGCTGGAATATTTAAAAACGCACGAAACCGATTTTATTCACTTCAAAACCAACTTGTTAATAACCGATGCCGAGAACGACCCTATGAAACGGGCAGCGGCAATTTCGGAAATTGTAAAGTCGATATCTATAGTGCCCGATTCAATTACCCGAACCATGTTTCTGCGCGAATGCTCTAAACTACTTTACGTTGAGGAGAATATACTTTACGCAGAGGTTAGCAAACTGCGAAAATCGGCAAACGAAACAAAAAGTTTTCGCGACGCTCCGTCTATAAATCAATCGTCTAGCGAAAGTAAGGTTTTTACCCCAATTGAAATTAACGATTTAGTAGTTGTGGAGCGCGAAATTGTTCGATTACTCCTTAACTATGGCATTGTGCCTTTGTTTCCTTTACATAATGATGATAATGAAGTTGTTCGCGAAATTTCGGTAGAGGAATATATTCTTCAGGAATTGCAGCGCGACGAGCTGGAGTTAAGTCATGCACATTATAATCAAATAGTTAACGAATTTCAGCATTCTATAACCAACGGTGAATTATTGGACAATAAATATTTTATTGAACATCCTGATGGTGAGATAAGTAAAATTGCAGCCGATCTTATAACCCAAAAGTACGAACTTAGCCGACGGTTTAAAAAGCGCGAAATATTTATAGAAACGGAAGATATGAGGCTTAAAACTATTGTTCCCGAAATGATATTAACATATAAAAGCAAGCGTATAAACCTCATGATTAAGGAGGTTCAGATGCAAATATTGTCTATTCATAAAGATGAAAATACCGATAAGCTAATTGAGCTTCAGCAGCAGATGGTTTTGCTTCACAACCTACGAAATGAAATTTCAAAAAACCTTCGTGATAGAGTAATTGTTTGATTAATAAATGTATAACTTATTTTGGGAAGCAAAAATTTTTCTTGATAAATTGTAAAAATTTTTCTAACTTTAGTTGCAAATTTAAAACAGGATCTAATGAGAATTGACCTGACGCAATACTTGAAGGACAGATACGAGGAACGACATTTGAGCAATAAGGATGCCGGACCTATAGTTACAATAGCGCGAGAAACTGGCTGTCCTGGGAAAAAAATAGCTCAACGGTTGAACGATATTTTGAACCAGCGCCAACTTGCTAGTAAACAGGCTAATTGGAAATGGGTTGGGAAGGAAATTTTTATTGAATCAGCCAAAGAATTGAATTTACATGTTGATGAGGTTGAGCAAGTATTTAAGCAGACTGATAGAAACATTATCGATCAGATTTTGAGTGCACAAAGCTCTAAATTTTACAAAAACGATAAGAGTATTCGCAAAACTATTGGACAAACCATTCGGTCGATGGCTAACGACGGGCATGTTATTATACTGGGTAGGGGAGGAGTGGCTCTTACGCGCGACATTAAAAAGTCGTTACATATATATCTCGAAGCACCACTCGATTGGCGTGCAGCGGTAATTAGCGAGAAACAGAAATGCACTATCGATGAGGCAAAAAAAATAGCCACCGAAACGGACAAGCGGCGTGCCGAATATCGCGATTATTATCAGGGAAAGGGCAACGATTATACCTGGTATGATGTACGTTACAACTGTATGACTATATGTGTAGACGAAATTGCGGATTCGATACTTAAACTAATGGAAATAAGAAAGTTGGTGTAAAGCAGCTTCCTTCGCATCGAGAATGGGTAGTTTAGGCAACTTGCACCTTCATAGTTGTAGTAAATATCACTTCACTAAGCAATTATTCTATTTATTCCTTAGCTCATAATAAGGTTTTAAAATGACATTTTCATATTTCTACTAAGGTTTAAGTGTTTAAAATAAGGTTTTTAAAACATTAGTAGAAAAAGTAATAATTATAAAAACAACCATATTACCTGATTTAGGTATCATTTTTTTTCCACTGATTACAAAGGCTAAACGACATTGAATTAAAATGCAAGTTACTGGTTTTTGTATTTCTCGGTCATTTCTAAAGCTTTATAAACATTTAATAATCCACCTGTTACCGATAAATCGCCAAAGCGTACCTTTTTTCGTTTCTTTTCGTGTTGGCTTGGTAGATATACTTTTAAACGAGGATATTTTACTGCAGAATTTATTAGAATTTCTTTTATTTGGGATGCAGTAAGCAACGGATATACCGATTTTATTAGTGCAGCAGCACCCGCAGTCATAGGTGCCGAAAAACTGGTACCATCCATAACCGAGTATTTATTAGCAGGTTGGGTTGAATATATATTCTCGCCAGGAGCAAAAAACTCGACTGTTTTTTTACCATAGTTTGAAAATGAGGCGGTTAGTGTTTTGTTTTTCTTTTTGTACGACGCTCCTATATTCATCCAGTTGCGCATTATTGTGTTTCCAGTACTGTCGTAGTTGTTAGGAAAGCGTTCCACTGTATCGTTGTTCTCCGAATCGTTACCAGCAGCGTGTATTATTAGCACATCCTTCGAAGCTGCATATTTCAGAGCGTTGTCAACGAAATTTTTTTGAGGAGAAAAATCTTTCCCAAAACTTAGGTTAAGTATTTGAGCACCATTGTTTACTGCGTAAATAATAGCGTTGGCCACATCTTTGTCGCGCTCATCGCCATCGGGTACTGTTCTAATTACCATTATTTTAACGCTATCGGCAATTCCCTTCATTCCAATATCGTTATGGCGGTTTGCGGCAATAATTCCAGCAACAAAAGTTCCATGTTCGGGCGTGTTACCAATTACATCGTTATTGCCATAAGGTATATCGTTCCACAATTCGGGGTTATCGCCAACAATTGTTCGCGGGTTAAAATCGGTATTATACTGATAATTAGTTTTTTTATCGAGATATTCGTAATACGAATTAAATTGGTTGCGATTATAGCCTCTTTTATAAATGCCATATAATAAATCCTTTATCGATGAAAGGCGTTTATCGATTCCAGGGTTTATCGATTTAATATCATTTAAAGTATAATCGGGTTTATTGAGAATGCTTATTATTGTACTGTCGGCTTCCTTAAAAATACTTGCGAAACCTGAAATATCGTCATAATCGTTTTTCGTTTTATTGGCCTTTTCCAAGTATTTTATTTTTGCTTTTTCAAGATATTGATATTCTGCAAGTTTTTTTCCCGATAAGGATGCTTTTTTAATGCCATCGAATTTCTCAATAAACTTTACGTAAAGCCTTGTAATCTCGGCTGTTTCCAGTTTAATGTTAGTGCCGTCTTTGCCGCCTATAAAATTCCATCCGTTAATGTCATCGATAAAGCCATTGTTGTCGTCGTCTAATCCATTTTTGGGAATTTCGCCTTCGTTTACCCAAATTTTGCCAGCTAAGTCCTCGTGATTTATGTCCACACCGCCATCAATAACGGCAACTACAACTCGTTTCATCGGTTTATCCTTCAGCAGTTTTTCGTAGGCTATATCGGTGCTAATACCTTGAATATGATTGGTTTTTGCATCGAGATTATGCCAATTGTAATACTTGTTGGTTGTGTTTTTTTCGTTGGCATTGTTTTTCGATTGAGCATTAATATTTATGCTAAAAACGCTTAAAATAATACCTGCTAAAAGTTTAAAATTATTCGTAGAACTCATGATTTAATTGGTTATTACATGATTATGAATTGGCATAAAAATACTATAAAAATAAAAAAGTCGACTCCAAAAAAGGTTTAATTACAATAGGTTACTAACAACACATTACACGTAACTATACCATTTCGTACTTTTGGTTTCGCCGTTGCGGAACAAACCCTGCTTCGCTTATAGCTTGTTGTATTCCGTTGTCATCGAAGTTATTATTGGCTCCGGCTGCCGATACCACATGCTCCTCAATCATAATCGATCCAAAATCGTTAGCTCCACCGTGCAATGTAACTTGTGCAGTGTTTTTACCAACGGTTAGCCACGATGCTTGTATATTGGTAATATTTGGCAACATAATGCGGCTTATGGCAATCATTCGTATGTAATCGTTGGCCGATACGGTGTTCGTAATTCCCATTTTTGTTTTAAGCACAGTTCCTTCGTCCTGAAAAGGCCATGGTATGAAGGCAATAAAACCGTAGCTTTCTGGTGGCTTTTCGCTCTGAACTTGTCGTAAATTCACTAGATGCTCAATGCGCTCAGCATCAGTTTCAATATGCCCAAACATCATTGTTGCCGAAGTGGGTAGGTTAAGGCGATGTGCTTCGCGCATAACATTTAACCATTCGGAGGTAGTGGCTTTGGCAGGCGAAACAATCTTCCGCACCCTGTCGCATAAAATTTCGGCACCAGCGCCTGGTAAGCTATCTAAACCAGCATCAATTAAAGCAGTTAAAACTTCTTTATATGTAAGTCCTTCTTTTTTAGCTATATAATGTATTTCGGGTGGTCCTAACGAATGTAGCTTTATATTAGGATATTGTGCTTTTAGCGTGCGAAACAAATCGATGTAGAACGAAATGCCTAAATTAGGATGCATACCGCCTTGTAGCAACAATTGATCGCCGCCGAGCGAAATCATTTCATCAATCTTTTGCTTATACTCCTCAATAGTAGTGATATAAGCATCGGCACTTTTCGAAACGCGACAGAAGTTACAAAACTTACATTGCGAAATACACACGTTTGTAATGTTTATGTTCCTATCAATCATCCAAGTAACCGAATTGTTAGGAACTATTTTTTTTCGCATTTGCATAGCAACCTGCATAAGCACAGTGGTAGGTGCTTGGCGGTAAAGTTCAACACCTTCATCGAAAGTTAGAAATTCTAAATGAAGTGCTTTTTTATATAAAGTGTTTATATTCAAGGTGTAGTATCGTTTATATTATATTGTCAAAGTTAATAATAAAATTTTTGCTCGGGCTTGTTGTGGAAATAACTTTATATTTGTGGTTTTAACATACAATTTATGCAACAATTACTTATCAATAAAGCTTCGTCATATACTGCCAATCAGAATATTGTGTTATTGGTTGATAGAAATTCGGCGCTTTCAGGCCTAAATCTATCGGATGCCGAAATTACTTACATCAAAAACGAATTCGAAAACAAAACGTATCAGGTTTATATTAACCGATTTACAAATTGGATTATAGTTCAAACTTTCGATGAATCGAAAACCACTAATCAGCAGAAGGAAAATTTACGTAAAGCTGGTAATATTTCATGCAAACACATTCAAAAACACAAGGTTACAAGCATTACTGTAGTTGATACGGTTTCCAATCCGTCGCTTTGTTTGGCTTTCGCCGAAGGCATATCGTTAGGTAATTATCAATTTATAAAGTATCAAAAAACGGCTTCCGAAAAGGAAACCTCACTTACCAACCTCGCTATTGTTTCGCAAAACATTATAAATGACGATGTTGTAAAATTATCAATAACCGTTGAAGCAGTTTTTGCCGCGCGTAATTTGGTAAACGAACCAGTATCGGTATTAAACGCTATTGAATTAGCAAACGAAATACAAAAACTAGGTAAGCTTGCTGGTTATAAGGTAGATGTGTTCAACAAGACGAAAATAGAGCAATTAAAGATGGGCGGTCTTCTGGCTGTAAATCAGGGTAGTACAATTCCGCCAACGTTTTCGGTAATGGAATGGAAACCGTCAAATGCCAAAAACTCCAAGCCCTTTGTTTTAGTGGGCAAAGGTGTTGTGTACGATACTGGTGGGCATAGTTTAAAGTCCACCCCCGACAGTATGGATCATATGAAATGCGATATGGCTGGCGCTGCAACTGTTGCGGCCGTTTTGTATGCAATTGCCAAAATGAAACTTCCGCTATATGTAATTGGTTTAGTGCCCGCAACCGACAACCGTCTTGGGCCCGATTCGTATTCGCCAGGCGATATTATAACCATTTCCGACGGAACAACTGTTGAAACATTAAATACCGATGCCGAAGGCCGATTAATATTGGCCGATGCACTTTGTTATGCCAAACAATTTAAGCCCGAATTGGTTATCGACTTAGCCACATTAACTGGCGCGGCACAACGTGCAATTGGCTCGCAAGGCGCTGTTGGTATGGGAAATGCCTCGGAGGATATTGTTAACCAATTAGTTGCCTCAGGATACGATGTGCACGAACGCATTGCTGTTTTTCCTTTCTGGGACGAATATACCGAAATGATAAAATCGGACGTTGCCGACCTCAAAAATATTGGTGGAGACTCGGCTGGAGCCATTACTGCTGGCAAGTTTCTTGAGCATTTTACCGATTATCCGTACTTTCACCTCGATATTGCTGGCACAGCCTTCCTAAAAAAGACCGACAGCTACCGTGGAACTGGCGCAACGGGCTACGGAGTTAGGTTGTTAATCGATTTTTTGTGCAAGATGTGAGATTTAAGTCGTAAGATACAAGTCGTAAGTAGTAAGACACAAGATAATATACACAAGACACAAGATATAAGACTAATAAGGTTGGTTGTATTTGTTCATATTTTTCTACTAAGGTTTTAAAAAATATAGTTAAACACCTTATTTTAAATTTGTTAGCCTTAGTAGAAATTAATATTACGAGATTTCCAAAAACCTTATTAGCCTTATTTTTGGTGAAATAACGACAATATAGTATATGCCAAGTCAGAAGGTCTGAATATACAGTTTTTCATATCTTGTATCTTGGTTCTTGACTCTTAATACACCAGTCGTAGTAATTTAAGTCTTTTCGGTATTGAATTATAAATTGAAAATTATCATGAACATACATCGAATTAAAATAGGAATTTCGCAGGGCGATATAAACGGCATTAGCTACGAAGTGATTATGAAAACACTTCTCGACCCCCGTGTTTACGAAACATGCACGCCAATACTATATGGTTCGCCTAAAGTAATTGCATATCACCGAAAAGCGCTAAACATGGCCAATTTTAACATAAATGCCGTGCGCACTGCCGAGGAAGCTACTTATCATAAGGCCAACCTAGTTAACGTACTCGACGATAATGTTCGGGTTGAACTCGGAAAATCGACCCAACATGCTGGCGAAGCCGCCTTACTTAGTTTACAGGCAGTTGTAAAAGATTTAAAAGACGATAAAATTGATGCCCTTGTAACTGGACCTATTAACAAACAGAATATACAATCGGCTCAGTTTAAGTTTCCTGGGCATACCGAATATTTAAAGGAGGAATTTAAAGCAAATGAAGTGCTAATGATTATGGTTAGCGACGTTGTTAAAATTGCCGTGGTTACTGGTCATGTTCCTCTTTCGGAAGTTCCATCGCTAATTACCATCGAAACTATTATATCGAAACTGCGCATTTTAAACAAATCGCTTCAGGTCGATTTTGCTATACGTCGTCCGCGAATTGCTGTATTGTCGCTTAACCCTCATGCTGGCGACGAAGGTCTGATAGGTCGCGAGGAAATTGACGCTATAATACCAGCTATTGAAAAGGCTAAAGCAGAAGGTATTATAGCCACTGGACCGTACTCTGCCGATGGTTTTTTTGGATCCGATTCCTACCAAAAATTCGATGCCGTGTTGGCAATGTATCACGATCAGGGACTTACCCCGTTTAAAGCTTTAGTTTTCGATCAAGGAGTAAATTATACCGCTGGGCTTTCCATTGTACGCACATCGCCAGCGCACGGTACTGCATACGAAATTACAGGGCAGGACGTAGCTTCCGAATCGTCGTTTCGTGCAGCATTGTATTTAGCTTGCGACATATTAAAAAATCGTAACGAATATAAGCAGCTTACCAGCAATCCGCTGCGAAATATCGATACATCGAATATGTAATAATAACAAACCGCAGAAATTTATAAAAAATCTGCGGTTTGCCAGTATATAACTATCTCAATATTATATTCGAGGAACTTTTGATAAGTTAAACGATGTAGGCGCCTTATTTATATCTCTATTATCGGTAACCGAAACTACCACATCGTTATAATCGCCTCCCGATTGCATAGCAGTATCTTCGAATCCTACAATAAGTTTACCCGATTCTTTTTCTACAAATAATACACTTTGTTGACTTTTAACAATAGAATCAGTTTCGTTAGCATAGTTGTTGTAAATCCTATCGGTATAATGGGTATATAATCCTGCGCGTATTTGTTTGGTATCGCTATCCCAGCCTTGAGCCACTAAGTACAAACCAATTACAGTACCAGCTTTAAAGGTGCCTAACGATACCATGTTGCCTGACTCTAATCCACCGCCACCGCCAATGCCTGAGATATTTTTAAATACTATTTTCTGAATTCTTTTAACACTATCCATAGTAAGTGTATCTTCCTTATTATAAGTATAATACCCTAAGCTATTTTCCCATCCAGCTCCCTCATATAGGAAAGTAACAAGAACCTCTGTTTCTTTTGTTACTATAATACGATGTTCAACTGTATCTTTAAACAATGTGGGGTACGAATCTCTTGTAGATCCATTATTTGTTAATAGTGTATCTACAGTATTAATCAAAGTAGTATCGGGAGGAACCGTAATAACATTTTCGGGTACTCCCAAATCAGGCTTATTAACCTCGGTTTTCTTGCAACTAGAATAAATTGCTATTAAACCAACAATGCAAATGAAGATAAATGATTTTTTCATGTAATAAATGATTTTAAGTATATGAATTTGTTTTTTACGATAGCGATACGCAGAAATGTAATTAAAGTTACTCAATTTTTGACAAACACACTAGAAGCTAACTAAAATTGACACCAAATACTTACTAATCGATGTAATTGTCAATTTTTATTGCATCTAACTTGTTGTGTTTGAATAAAAACCTCTGTGTTGTTGCCGCTTTTTTCGATCCTATTATTACTGTATCGCTCGTAATTGGCTTTAGGTTGGTAAAGGAATTATAAAATTCCTCTTTAGTTACACCAACTCTAACACCGTTTTTTAGAACTACTTTGCTATCGAAAATGTTGGCAGCGAATAAAAGCTCTCGTCCAGTAATTGTTTTATAAATGAATAATTCCGATTTCTTTCGATAGAAACGATAGATAGTATCGGAAACTTGGGGATTGTGAATGTTCCGAATAGAATAAATTTGTAGATTATAGTATGGTAACAGATTTATTGATAAGTTTTTAATGGTTGGCTTATAGCCGAATGGATTTGCAAGAACAGCTTCCTTGGAAATAGGCGTGCGAACAACGGTTGATTTAGCCTTAAAGAAGGATTTATTAACACATGCGTTCAAAAAAACCACTAATATACACGCAACTATCAGTATTACTTTGCTATGCGCACTTATGTTGCTATTCATATCAATATTTTAGTATCTTCGTTGAGAAATTATAATAGTCAAAGGTTAAAATTTACCAGCACATATTTATGAATTTTCGACTATAATTTCGAAACTATTTAAAAATGTTATAATTGTAAGAAAATTTGGTTATTCGACATTTTCAATAGAGTTTTCGAAGTTGGGTTAATGAATTGTTAATAAAACCGCAAGTTGTTAATAAAAAAATTGAAAAATTGAAGGTTTAAATCTACAATGTTTTATATTTGAGGCAATTATTATCTGAATGAAGCGAATACCTATTTTTATATTAATAATTAGCGTGTTAATTACTTCGCTTGCCAATGCGCAACCTGATGTAATTAAGGCCGATACTACATTTGGATATGATTCCCTTGAAGTAAATTTTAGCTTCGAAACCAAATTAACAGTTACTTCGATTAAATGGAATTTTGGCAACGGAACCGTTAGTACTCTCGTTAATCCAATTTGCAAATACACTCAGCCTGGCATTTATACGGTGCAACTAATTATTAATGATACTGATACTGTAAAAAATATCAATTTTATACAAGTTTACGAATTCGATAACATTCAAATTCCGAATGTGTTTACGCCTAACGACGACCAAATAAACGACGAATTTATTGTAACATCTAGTGGTAAATCGGTATTGAAGTTAAGCGTATATACCCGTACTGGTTTATTGGTTTGTAAGCGAGTGGGGAAAATTTTGAGATGGGATGGTCGCCTAGCCTCTGGCGATAAAGCTTTACCAGGCATTTATTTTTATACTATCGAATCGAACAGCGCACCTTCAATAAAACGATCAGGCTTTTTTTATATCTTCTTGAATAAATAGGTGCTTTATTTTCAGTGTGGTTACAATGCACACAAGTTAGTAGCTTCCACTTTAAGTAGCTCTTTATCAATAGGTACTACGCCAACTTTTTCGCAAACCAAACCACCAGCCATATTTGCAATTGCTGCTGTTTCGAAAGGATTGAGACCTGCTGCCATACACAGGCTAGCAACGCTAATTACAGTGTCGCCAGCGCCCGATACATCGGCAATAGCTCGTATATGTGCCGGCACTACCCTGAATTCCTTACCAGTACTCATAAAAACACCACCTTCAGAAAGTGTTATCATTACCAACGAAATATTTTTTTGTTGGTGAAGTATTTTTGCAGCATCGAAAAGTGTTGCGGGATTCGATTTACTCGCTTCAACCTTTAAACCTTCGTTTAATTCTTTGAAATTGGGTTTGAATAGCGTGACACAGTTATAATTAGTAAAATTACGTTTTTTAGGGTCCACTAATGTTGGGATATTTCGTTTAATAGCCTCATTTACTATGTGTTGAATTACATTTAATGTTATCGCTCCTTTATCGTAATCCTCAAAAATTATTGCATCTATCTTATTGTTATTTAGTACTTTAATAATGTGGTCGATAAATCGAAGTTCCATCTCGTGCGAAAGTGGTGTATCAACTTCTCTATCAACTCGTAGTAATTGCTGATGGTTGCTAATTACGCGTGTTTTAATGGTTGTAATCCTTTGTTTATCTTCAATAATTCCTTCGGAGGTAATATTTTGCTTTTTCAGAAGGTTGTAAAAGGTACTCGACTGTAAATCGTTACCAATTACCGAGCAAAGTATTGGTGTGGCGCCCAGCGATTGAATGTTAAGTGCTACATTAGCAGCACCTCCCAAACGGTTTTCTTCGCTAGTACTTGTAACTACTGGCACAGGTGCTTCAGGCGAAATTCGTTCAACTTTACCCCATAAGTACGAATCTATCATTACATCGCCTATAATCATTACTTTATACTTAGCGAATGAATCAATTACAGCAGCAAAATCAGTTTTCAAGAGGATAAATTTAAAATGATGGCAAAGATAGAATAAAAGTGATTAAAGCAGATTACGTAGATTGTTTTCAAACGAGCCGAAGCACTTATTTAATTCTATTGGTGAGGTGGGAAATGCATTTCGTTTATAAATCCATTTTCCCTTTACAACGGAAAATCGGCTGTTAGTGGAAAGGCTTTATACAATTTTAACAAATCTATGGTTTCTGTTCGAGGTTTATTGCGGACTAAGTGCTTAGTTTGGTCATCCGCTAGGCGTAGTCTAAGTTCGAAGCAGCTCGGCGAACGTTTTCCTTCGGAGAGAACGCTTCGCTTAGTTCCGACTTCGCCGTATTACGTGCCGTTCTCGGAACGGCAAAAATTAAATACCACTTTTGCAATTAAACTGTAAAAGTGGTATTTTGCGTTTATGTCAACAGGTTATCAGATTCGAGATCAATCAGCCTTGCATTATCTTACCATTCAGGTGGTAGATTGGATAGATGTGTTTACACGGCAAGCGTATCGCGATATTGTAATAGATAGTTTACGTTATTGTCAGCAAAACAAAGGGTTACAAATATTTGAGTTCGTTATTATGTCCAATCATATTCATTTGATAGCAAATAGTCCACAAGGAGAATTAAGCAACATAATCCGAGATTTTAAGAAATTTACCGCCAAAAATATTATTGAAGGAATTACTAATGGTAATGAAAGTCGTAAAGATTGGATATTAAACCGATTTAAATTTAATGCTCAACGGCATAGCCGAAACGAAAACTATCAGATGTGGACTTATGAACCCCGAAGGGCCTCAGCGAAGCTAAAATCATGCAGTAGTATTATATTCGCCAGATTTTACAAGAGAAAAATTGAGCTATCTGCATAATAATCCTGTGCGCGCTGGTTTAGTTCGTAAACCAGAGTATTATTTATATTCGAGTGCCAGTAATTATGCCGAAATGGAAAGTGGCATGGAGGTTATAATAATGGATTTGAAATGGGCAACTTATTTTTAAAGTGGTGCTATTTGCGGTCAGAGACCGCGATTTAAAACGTCGAAGTCAGAGACGTTCGCCGAGCGCTTCGAACATTACGCTGAGCTTGGGGTTCATTTCAAACAATTATTGCATCAAAGACAAAGACTTTGCATTATATCGAATCGCAAAATATTTTTCATAGCACCTCAAAAAAAGAATTAACCCACTATGGTTAATATATTGAAAATATTTCTATATTCGTGCCGTTAAAAAATGTTAAAAAGCAACACCGTTATGAGCCTTTTAAACACACAACAACTATACTACAGACCTGCAAGCCTCTCCGCAGTAGAGAGAGAGAGAGAGAGAGAGAGAGAGAGTTCTCTCTTAGCAACAATTACCACCCTTCGGTTAACGCCACCTTTTTACACCTTTTTATTTATTTTGCCACACACGTTGGCTGCCAAATGCGCTTTTGTATGAATGGGGCATTTGCAACTAAAAACGTTTCGCGGCTAGCGAAGATTGTTTCGCTCCAATGGCGGAAGCTTCCATTCCTTTGTCGGAAACTTTCGCTCCACGGACGGAAAGATTCAGGCCTTTATCGGGAAGTTGCAGTCCTCTGTCGGGAAATTCCAGTCCTTTGTCGGAAAGTTTTGCTCCACGGACGGAAACATTCCGGTCTTTGTCGGAAAGGTTCGCAACCGTGTCGGGAAGTATTAGTCCCTGTAGGAATTTTTTCGGCCCTTGGAGTAAATGAATTTTTCCTCAGAATTTCACATCCAGAATCAGTAGAATTTTATTTCATTATATATGTAAACGCTGTGTTAGCAGGTGTTAAACCTATATACCTATGCCCAATAAATGATAAATGATAAATTAAAAACGCTATGCCCGATTTTATTCCGAAAAAAGACTCCGATTTTAACATCTTCCAAAGCAACCTTTTGGCTATAGTACAAACCAACATAGTAGCATGGGGTATTCCGCAAGCCGACTTTGCGGCAGTTACCACCACCCAAACGGCCTGGCAAACATCATTTGCCCGAGCTAGCAACAAGCAAAATCGCACCTCGGCCGACGTGCAGGCTAAGGACGATAACCGACATGTGCACGAAAAGGCAATACGTAACTTTATTGCCCAGTGGCTTACGCACAACCCCAAAGTGCCCGACAGCGAGCGCGAGCGAATGGGCCTTACCGTGCGCGACAAAAAACGCACCGCCACCACTGCACAAGGCATGAGCCTGCCCGTGGCAACTGTCGACTTTTCGGTGGCGCTGCAGCACACCATAAACTTCGCCGACATTAACGCCAATGGCAGCAAGGCAAAGCCCGCCGGCATACATGGCTGCGAAATATGGCATAAAATTGGCGACCCAGCACCTACCGACATAGCCGAGTTTACATACCTTGCCACCGACACCGCCACACCATACGTGGCAACCTATACAAGTGCAGCCGCAGGCAAAACCGTTTATTACCGCCTACGCTGGGTAAACACCACCGGCACCGCCGGCCCTTGGAACAGCGTAGTTAGCGCTATGGTGGCGGGGTAAAAGATTACTGAGAACCAAGAGCCAAGATTAAAGAGGCTTGAGACTGGAAATAAAAAATAAAAAATAAAAAATAAAAAATCGCAAAAAGCGGAAGCCGAAAAGCTTTAATAGAGTAGGCAAATAAAAAACCCAAAACAAAATATGACAACCTTTAATTTAGTAAGAAAATTAAGCATTGCATTAACAATAATCGGAGTATTGTCCATTAAATTGGTTGGACAAACAGTTGATACGAATATTGCTTTTAATAAAACTATATCAGCAGGTTCATCAAATTGGATTAATCCCACCAATATTAACGACAATACTACTACAACTGCTGCTTATTTAACTACGCAGCCATATGCTGGAACAATTTTACGGATTTCATTAGGCAAAGAATATACCTTAAAAAGCATTAACGTTAGTTTCCCTCAAACTTACCCCATAGCTTATATTAAGAGTTATACAATTGGTGTATCAAGCACAGGCGCTATACCCAGCTTTACAACAATTTATACTAAAACCGGTAAAGCTGATGCCGCAATGGATACATATACACCAGCTTCGCTAATTACTACAAGTTATATATTAATCACCATTAACGATGCCGTACAACAGAGCTTACCCCAGCCCGGCATTGCCGAAATACAAGTTATTGCAGCAATACCAACCGCGGAAATAAGCGATTTAGCTGTTTGGGGCAATGCAAGCATTAATGGTAGTATCAAAGCTGCTTCAGCTACATTGGGTACAGCTACCGTTAACGATTTAGTACTTGGAGGTAATTTAAGTGTAAATGGCACAACAACACTTAAAAACACCACTGTAAACGGAACATTAAATGCCACCAGTTTTGGTGCTATTAATGCTG
>JANYAP010000072.1 GCA_025361285.1 Bacteroidales bacterium
CTGAATACCAATTGTGTAGTTCTTTCTCAATCAATCCTTTTGCTTTCACGCAATTTGATATGTTGTACCAATGTTTAAAATGTTGAGATAGCTGATATGCCTTGTGTAGCTCGAAATGATTTTCAAATACCTGCTTCATTAGCTCAGCACCTGCTTCGCTCCACTTTTCAGGAGACTGCGTGAGGCGATAACGGCAATGCTTTAGTAAGGATATTTTTCTGAGTATCTCAATGTC
Organism: Bacteroidales bacterium; assembly: GCA_025361285.1. Classification (GTDB taxonomy): domain Bacteria; phylum Bacteroidota; class Bacteroidia; order Bacteroidales; family JAAUTT01; genus JAAUTT01. Next base: position 236 of record JANYAP010000072.1, read on the forward strand.
TTGTTCAGTTTTTAATTTGCCTTTTGAAAGCTGTTCCGATAGTTCTTTTTTTAGTCTAGTTCGCACATTTACTAATGCACTATATACATATTGTATAACATGAAATTTGTCGATAACTAACAAATTTGGACTAATTACGCCTAAAGGTTATGCAATTTTTGATATTACTCAACCATCTGTTACATGGAATCAAGTAGTTGATAATATACATGTTATTGATGTGTATGATGATAGTAAAGGAAATACTTGGTTCGCAACACTCGAGCAAGGTCTTTGGATTCAGTGGGCCAACGGCTCTATCGAAAAACATAATATAGACAATGGTTTGCCATCGAACAGGGTTTATGGTATAAAAGAAGATAACAGACATAATATATGGGTGTTAACCAGTAATGCTAGTTGCAGATATAATAATGATACCCGAGAATTTAGAATATATAATTCGCTTAATGGTTTACAAAAATCCTCTAATCAGTCATTTTTGGCTGCTAAAAATGGCACTTTTTTTATTGGTGGGGAAGATGGTTTCAATACTTTTTCTCCCGACAACTTATTAATCAACAAATATATCCCAGCAATTTATATTGACGACTTTTATATTTATAACAAGCCAGTTACACTTACCACCCCAAACACTCCATTAATTCAAACCATCGAAGAAACCAAAGAGTTAACCCTCTCATACACGGATACAGTATTTTCATTCGGTTTCACGGCTATAAACTTTACCTACCCCGAAAATGCCAAGTATGCCTATAAAATGGAAGGATTCGACAAACATTGGATATACACCAATGCCAGCAATCGTAAAGCCACATACACTAACCTAAACCCTGGCACATACACCTTTATGGTAAAAGCCAGCAATAACGACGATGTTTGGAACGAAACACCAACAACACTAATTATACATATTATACCACCTTGGTATAAAACACTGTTTTTTAGAGTGTTGTTACTGGTATTGCTAATAGGCGGCCCACTAGGCTTTTACTTTTTTAGGGTAAACTCCTTAAAACGCCGACAATATAAATTGGAACATAAAGTAAAGATGCGTACTGAGCAATTACAACAAGCAAACTCATTATTAGAGCGGAGGCAGAGCGAAATTATACAACAAAACATAGAACTCGAAGGTCAATCAAATAAAATTAAAGAAATGGACATGCTCAAAACCCGTTTCTTTATAATATTTCTCACGAATTTCGCACACCACTCACGCTAGTACTTGGTCCTATCGAATCGGTTATTAAAGAACTTACCGCTAAGGCACTATCACAAGCCGTATCGAAACTCGAATTAGTACAACGTAACGCCAAGCGATTGTTAAGTCTTGTCAATCAATTAATTGACATACAAAAGATTGATAGTGGTAATATGTGTTTAAAAGTTTTGCCTATTAACATTATCGATTTTATTGCCGACATTGCTGCATTATTTCAACAACTTGCCATTGAGCGAAATATAACACTCTCGTTACCACGCAACACCAAATCCATTGAGGTATATATCGATAGCGAAAAAATGGAAAAAGTAATTTTCAACCTGGTATCGAACGCCTTTAAATACAGCAATACAGGAGGAAGCATACAAATTGAAATAACTACAAAAAGCGAAATAGATGAAAATACGAGTTATGCCGAAATCAGAATTAAAGATACTGGTATAGGTATAAGTGAAAAATCTTTGCCTTATATATTCGATCCTTTTTATACTGCTTCAGAAACACATTCAAATATCGAAGAAAGTTCAGGACTTGGACTTGCGTTATGCAAAAGCTTGGTGGAATTGCACAAAGGCCGAATAACGGTACAAAGTGCAGAAAACGAAGGCAGTACATTTATTGTAAAAATACCACTAGGCAAAGCCCATTTCAAGCCCGAAGACATTAAAGAAAAGAAAAATTACAAATTACAAGCTGACCACAGATAACAAAATACCAACCTCCGACTTCCGACTTCCAACTTTGGACTCCCGACTTCCGACTTCCGACTTCCAACTATCCTCGTTGTTGACGATAATGCCGACATGCGCACCTATATAGGAAGCGAACTGCAGGGCGAATATCAAATAATTGAAGCCGCCAACGGATGTGAAGGGTTCGACAAAGCTTTGGAGTACAACCCCGACATAATAATAAGCGATGTAATGATGCCAGTGATTGACGGTATAGAATTTTGCAACAACATAAAAAAACAACGAGTTAACCAGCCACATGCCAGTAATATTGTTAACAGCCAAAAATACCGAGCAAAGCACTCTCGATGGATTTACCTCGGGTGCTGACGATTATGTTGTTAAACCATTTAATGCCAACATTTTAAAAAGTCGTATAAAAAACATATTACATAATCGCGAATTATTGCGGAGTTTGTATGCGAGTCAAGTTAAGATTTCTCCAAAAGCAATAACAAATAATGAAGTTGACGAAAAGTTTTTAACCAAGGTTATACAAATTGTCGAAGAAAATTTTGAGAATGAGAGCTTTTCAGTAAGCTTGTTATCGAACGAAATGTTTATGAGCAAGATGAGTTTGTTACGAAAAATAAAAGCAATTACAGGCGAAAATGTGAGCGATTTTATAATTTCAATGCGGCTGAAAAAAGCTGCCGAATTGCTAGCACAAACTAACCTAACTATTGGCGAAATTGCTGAAAATGTAGGTTATAACGATCAGAAATATTTTACCACATCGTTTAAAAGGTTTTTTAACAAAACACCATCGCAATATCGAAACACATAATCTGGCACATTGCTAAGCTAATCGTTAGTCTTATAAGCGATTATTGCAAAAAAGCAGTTTGGTGAAGAAAAAATGTTGAATTACACATTGCGAAGGATCAATTGTTAGTTTGCCATAACTTTATCGACTGATTCTACTAATGCATCCACAAAGTAATCGGCTTTGGGTATGTATTTTACAGCTCCGTTTTTTATAAATTCTTTTACCAGAGTAATATCCTCTTGTGCCGATAAAATAATTACCGGAACGTTTTTATTGCGTTTTTTCAGTTCTATTAAGGTGTCGAGACCCGACATGCTTTCGTTGCCTTGCAAGTAAAATAAATGGTCGAGCACTATCAAATCGGGTTGCAATTCTAAGTTTTTTAAGCAATCCTCACCCGAAAAGAATGATTTTACTTCGTAACCCTCCTTACTTTTGAAAGTATATTCTAAAAGATTAAGAATTATTCTGTCGTCGTCAACAATAAATATCAGTTTTTCGTCCATAGGTTTGGTTTCTTATTAAAATAAACGTTAGTAGCGCTATGCTTTGGTTTTGCTTTGTTTACGAGGAAAGTTTAAAAATGTTTGATAAAATTTACTTATCTTCATAAAAAAGACAACTTATTTTTTTGCGCTTGTAACTCTTTACCATAACTTAAAGGTATAAATAATATTGATACATAACGCAATGGTTGTAAAATTTTTGCAATTCCTCAATAACCATGGGAGGAAGGTGTTTACCAACCTTAAGCCGTCATTGGGTAATATCGTTGTTCTTTATTAGTTTGAATCTTCCGTTTGTCAATTCCGACCTTCGTTGGAATGACAATTCAACATTAGCTTAAAAGGTTGATTAACTATCTTTTATATCGTCGTTGAGGCTTTTCGTGTTTTGGATTTCGTTTTTTAGGTCCGCCAAGGTTAACCTTTTTGTTTTTGGCTTTTTTCTCGTGAAAAGCTCCTTTATTAACATTAACGGGAATCTTTTCCAGATAATCTTTATTAAACAAGTTGTTTTTCTCGTCCTCGGTTAAAATTTTCGAAATAATTAGGTTTTCGGGCAACGGAAGCACTTGAATTGGAAGTTTCATTAACTTTTCAATTTCCATTTGAAAATCGAGTTCCGTCTCGCAAAACAGCGAAATTGCGATGCCGTTCTTATCGGCACGGCCAGTTCTACCTATTCGATGTATATAATCGCCAGGCACTTCGGAAACATCGAAGTTTATAACGTGAGTAACATCGGGTATATCTAAACCACGAGCAATGATATCGGTTGCTATAAGCACTCGGTTTATGCCTTCCTCGAATCGTTTTAAAGTATTTACTCGTTGATTTTGAGCTTTATTGGAGTGAATAACTCCTATTTGATCGGGAAATATTTTTCTTAATTTTGCGCGCAAAAGGTCGGCAAGTTTTTTATTTTCGACAAACACAAGCACTCTACTTAGCTCATTATTAGAAAGAAGCAGCTCGAGTAAATTTATTTTGGTATTGAAGTTTGGTACATGATATGCTTGCTGTGTAATTTTTTCCAAAGGTGTGCCATGTACGTCTATTTCAAGCTTATGCGGATTGTAAAAGTACGAGGCAATTAGCTTTTCGACATCGGATGACAAAGTGGCTGAAAATAGGAGGTTTTGCCGTTTTATTGGTAGCGTTTCCAACAAACTAATTATCTGACCACGAAAGCCAAGATTAAGCATTTCGTCAACCTCATCGATTACTACCTTTTGAATAGATTTTAACCTTAAAACGCCGCATAAAGCGAGGTCGGACAAACGTCCGGGAGTTGCGACAAGCATATCGAGACCGTTGTAAACTTTTTGCTTTTGTGTATAAATATTGGTTCCACCATACACACCTAAGTATCGAACATTCATATACTTAGTTAGTTTTTCGATTTCGTCGATTACCTGTAAAACCAACTCGCGTGTAGGTACAACTACAAGAATGCGCGGATGCTTGTTTTCGGAAAACTTTAGTTGACGTAGTAGCGGTAACAAATATGCAAATGTTTTACCTGTACCCGTTTGCGCAATACCTATCATATCTTTGCCCGACATTATTACCGGATACGATTGCTCCTGTATTGGTGTGGGACAGAGGTATTTTAAATCGTTTAATGCGTTTAGTAACGGGGTGTTTAGGTTTAATTCGTTGAATGTCAAAATATATGTATTAATTTCAACGCAAAGGTAATTTGTTTATTAATTAAGTTACGTTTACGCTTAACTATTGCAAAATAAAAAAGGGATTAATTAATCCCTTTTACCATCTTTTTTGGCTTTTTTCGCAGCCCGCTTTTCTTTCAAACTTTTCTCGGCTACTTTCTTATCTTTCCCTGAATTTACAGTCTTTTCGTGTGACATGGCAGTATATTTTTGATTTTACGAAAGATAGAAATAAAATTTGAAAAACTATATATTTAGTAAAAAATTTGTTCGATTTTCGAATAATCTTTAAGGAATCAAGATGCAAGAATCAAGTACCAAGATGCAAGAACCTAGACAATGAAAATAAATGCATTATAAATTATCAATACATGTTATACGAAAGTATTTCGGAGGTGTCTTTTCGTATTTTCTTACGTATATCGCTCGATGCTGCATAACCCACAGTAATAATTAGTTCCACACGTTTATTACGCGGTATGGCTAGCAAATTACGCACTCCTTTTTCGTTAAACCAACCTAAAATACATGTACTTAATCCGTTTGCCGTTGCTTGCAGGCAAAATTGAATTGCGGCTATGCCAACATCGATAAGCGGGTATTCCTTATCTTTTAAAACTTGCCCTACCATTGATGAGAAATTAGCCTTTTCGCGAACAACCACTAATAAAACGGGGGCTTGTTTGGTAAAATAATTCATGCCTAGCACTTTACTCGAAGTGAGATCGGCTAGTTTGTTTTTCAGTTCGGGTTGATTAACAATTATAAATTTCCAAGGTTGGGCATTGCATGCCGAAGGCGCAATACGAGCTGCTTCGATACAGTTAAGTATAGTTTCATTATCAACTATTTTTGTAGTATCGTAAGCTCTAACGCTTTGGCGTGTTCGAAACAATTCGAGAAGCTCGGTTGGGTTCATGCACTGGGTTTAATAAAAATGAATAGCGAAAATAGGCAAAATCTCTAAATAAATTAACGTTTTGCCAACATGTGTAATTCGTTGGATTCTACAAATACCTTATCGCGTGGTAAATCAATCAATTGTATCATTGCCTTAGCGACATCACTGGCTTCAATTCCTTTGTACTTTGCCAATGGGCCAATCATAAGAATACCAATGAATTTAGCAATTGATATGGCAATTTTTTCGCCAAGTCGGAATTCATCACGGTTGCCTAAAAGGAACGAAGGACGGACAATTTTAAGATTACCTTGGTAAATGTTTTGCACCTGTTGCTCCATGCTGCCTTTGGTTTGAAGATAGAAATTTGCCGACTGAGCATTAGCTCCAATAGATGATATAATTACAAGATTTGGCACTTGAAGCGATTCCGCAAAACGCGCTATTGCAATGGGAATGTTCATATCTACCTTACTGAATGCACTTTGCGAACCTGCTTTTTTTATAGTAGTACCAATGCAGCAAAAAAACACGTCGGCAGTTAATTTAGAGGATATTGGCTCTAAATATGTAAAGTCGTCATTAATAATCTGTTCCAATTTAGGATGCGCTAGCGGTAACGGTTTTCTAACTACAGCCTTTACATACTGATAACCAGAATGTTCCAATAATTCATAAATCAACTGCTTACCTACTAAACCAGATGCACCAAATACTATAGCAGTTTTCATAATTTTGAGAAGTGAGGATTGTTAAAGTTGGATGTTACAGGAGCTGCCGTTTTTGGTTTTAAATTTCCAGCAATAATTTTTCGGGTTCGTTGCCGTTAAACATTAGTTTTAAAGGGTTTTCGATAAATTGCTTTACGTGCACCAGAAAGCCTACCGAATCCTTACCATCGATAATGCGATGATCGTACGAAAGGGCAACGTACATCATAGGGCGAATAACTACTTGACCATTAATTGCAACTGGACGATCCACAATGTTGTGCATACCAAGGATAGCCGATTGTGGCGGATTAATTATTGGCGTTGATAACAGCGACCCAAAAACGCCGCCGTTGGTAATGGTGAAAGTTCCGCCAGCCATATCGTCCATGCTTATTCGGCCTGCGCGAGCTTTGGTTGCAAGTTCGGCAATCTTTTTTTCGATACCCGCGAGCGACATGTTTTCGACGTTTCGAAGCACTGGAACCACCAAGCCTTTATCGGACTGAACGGCTATTGCAATGTCGTAATAATTGGGGGTTACAATATCTTCCCCATCAATAAACGAGTTTACATTTGGGTGAAGTTTTAATGCCGCTGCTACTGCTTTGGTAAAGAACGACATAAGTCCGATTTTTATTCCGTGCGTGGTTTCAAAATCCTTCTGATACTTTTTGCGAAGTTCCATTACCGCGCTCATATCTATTTCGTTGAAGGTGGTAAGCATTGCCGTTTGGTTCTTCACAGTAACCAATCGTTCGGCAAGTTTTTTTCGCAACGGCGTAATTTTTTTTCGCTCTTCGTCGCGCCGCTTTTCGGTTGTGGATGTATTTGAGTTTGATGAACGTGCCTTTATTACCGTTTCCACTTCGGTTTTACCAATTCTTTTTAACCCATTTATAATGTCATCAACAGATAGGTTGTTTTCATCCATCATTTTCTGAGCCACAGGGGATACTTTTACAGAAGAAGTAGCGGGTATCTGGTTTTTAGTACTTGGTACTTGGTTCTCCGTACTCGGTACTTTGTACTCGGTACTAACTACTTTTTTCACAGAAGTATCGATAGAACAAGCTACCGAGCCTATTTTTACGGTATCGCCAGCTTTTGCAATAAATTTAACTTGTCCGTTTTCGGCAGCTATTAGTGGTAGTGTAGCTTTATCGGATTCTACTTCGGCAATTTCCTGATCTTTAGATACATAGTCGCCATCGTTTACTAACCATTTGGCTAATAGTGCTTCGCTAATCGATTCGCCAGGACTTGGGATTTTTATTTCTATAATCATTAATCTACTAATTATTAATCATTTGTAATCTGCAAATCTGACATTTCCACATTTCCACATCTGTAATTTGTCATCGGCACATTTGTCATTTGTAATCTGTCATTTGCACATCTGACATTTCCAAATTTTACATATCTTCAAATTTACACATCTTCACATCCACGCCTAAATCGCTAGTTTTATAATGGTCGCATTGCATATTGCATATTTCATTGATAAGTTCGCAGTTGCAAATACGGAATATTTTATCGAGAATTTTCTTTTGACGCATTTTGTGTATTTCAACTAAGCCTGCAGCGGGGCTTCCACTGGCTGGCCGGCATATAGGCAAAAATTCAATCTCCTTATAAATGCGATTTACCAACGACCACGCACCCATATTTTCGGGCTCCTCCTGTGCCCATATTGCACGTGATGAGTTTTTGTATTTCCGAATGGTTCTTGTAACTTGTTCGGCAGGAAATGGATAAAGCTGCTCAATTCGAATAATGGCGGTGTCGAAGGCTTTAAGAGCTTCGCGGCGTTCAACTAATTCGTAATACAGTTTTCCGTAGCAGCAAACTACTTGGTTAACATCGCTGGGTTTAACTTGGTCATCGTCAATAACTTCCTGAAACCTGCCAGTCGAAAAATCGTTTAGCGACGAAACACATTTAGGATGTCGGAGCAAACTTTTGGGTGTGAATATAACTAATGGCAAGCGAAAATCTCTAACCATCTGTCGGCGAAGTAGATGAAAAAGACTTGCGGGCGTTGACGGCACTGCAACTTGCATATTATTTTTTGCGCAAAGTGTTAAAAATCTTTCAATTCGCCCGCTCGAATGCTCTGGTCCTTGACCCTCGTAGCCATGCGGAAGATACATTACCAAACCGTTCATTAAGCCCCATTTTTCCTCGGCCGAGCTAATATACTGGTCAATAATTACTTGTGCTACGTTGTGAAAATCGCCAAATTGCGCTTCCCAAATAGTAAGACCAAGTGGCATTGCGGCCGCGTAACCATATTCGAAACCCAAAACACCGTATTCGCTTAATGGTGAATTAAATACGTGAAACGGAGCTTTTTTGTCCTCAATAGATTTTAGAGGAAAATATTTTTCGTCGGAATTTTCCATCACAAAGGCTGCATGGCGGTGTGCAAATGTTCCGCGCTCCGAATCCTGACCTGATAACCGAACAGGGAAGCCGTCGGTCATAAGTGTGGCATAGGCTAAAAGTTCGCCCATAGCCCAATCGAGGCGATTTTGGGTTACCATTTCTTTGCGGTCGTCAACAATTTTATGAACCTTGCTAAAAAAGGTTTTATCGGTAGGCAAATAGTTAATTTGATTGGCAAGTTTTAGCAATGTTTCGGTAGGAATCGATGTGTTAATTGGTTGAAAAACATCGCCATTTTTGGCATATCGAAATCCATCCCACTCAGATTTAAGGAATTGTCGGATTGTAATTTTCTGAAACTGTTTAGAATATTCAAGTTTTTGGTCGAGCAAATCGTCGAAGTTTTTTTCGAGTGCCTTTGGTTCTTCGGCAGTAAACACGCCTGTTTCAATAAGCTTTGCACTATAAATATCGCGCGGATTCGGATGCTGACTAATAGCTTTATAAAGAAGCGGTTGCGTAAACCGCGGTTCGTCGCCCTCGTTATGCCCATATTTGCGGTAGCACAAAATGTCGATAAATACATCGCTATGAAACCGTTGCCTAAATTCCATGGCTAGTTTTACGGTATAAATAAGGGCTTCAACGTCGTCGCCATTTATATGAAATACGGGCGATAGCGTAACCTTTGCAATATCGGTGCAATATGTACTTGAGCGAGCTTCTAAGTAATTGGTAGTGAAGCCAACTTGGTTATTTATAACTATATGAATTGTACCACCTGTTTTATAACCATCGAGTTGCGACATTTGCAATGTTTCGTAAACCACGCCTTGAGAGGCGATAGCTGCATCGCCATGAAGAATAATGGCTGCCACTTTATCTAAATTGCGATCGTAGTCCTTACGAATTTTAGCACGCGCAACACCCTGGACTATAGGCCCAACTGTTTCGAGATGCGACGGATTAGGAACCAAATTAAGTCTAACATCCTTCCCCTTATCTGTTTTAATAGTGCTATCGTACCCTAAATGGTACTTAACATCGCCAAGCGAAACCGCCTCGTCGTAATCGATAGCAGCGAATTCACGAAAAATGTCATCGTAAGGCTTTTGCATTATGTTGGTGAGCACGTTAAGTCGCCCGCGATGCGACATTCCAATCACAAACTCCTCTATTCCAAGTTCCGAGCCATGCTCAATAACAGCATCGAGGGCAGGAATGGTAACTTCGGCACCTTCGAGCGAAAATCGTTTCTGCCCAACAAATTTTTTGTGTATAAACTGCTCAAAACCAACAGCTACTTTTAAATGCTCGTAAAAATGCTTCTTTTCGGTGGTAGAAAAGTTTGGCGTATTTCTTGAATTTTCCATTTTGGTTTGCAACCAATTAACTACCTCTGGCACACGTATGTACAGAAATTCGGCACCAATGCTTTGGCAATAAGTTTGCTGTAGGAAATTTACAATATCGCTTAACTTTGCTGCGCCAATACCAAGTTCCTTTCCAGCCTGAAACACTGTGTTTAAGTCGGTTACGGAAAGTTCAAAACTTTCTATATCAAGTGTTGGCGAGTATGTTCGGCGTGCACGTACCGGATTTGTTTTGGTAAACAAATGTCCGCGACGGCGATAACCCTCAATTAAATTGAGAACCATCAATTCTTTATCGAATTCGTTTGACGATGAAGGCTTTTCATCCAATTGGCTGAAATTTGTTCTAGCAAACTCAAAACCTTTAAAAAAGTTACGCCAGCTATCGTCTAACGTTTCGGGGCTTGCCAAATACTTTTTGTATAATTCATCTATTGAGCCTATTTCGCTGTTCCCTAGGTATGAAAACGATTCCATTATGTAAATTTATGTCGATGATAAAATTACCAAAAAAACTTATGTTTTTGGTGCTTTTTGTTTTATAGGTATTAAGCAAAACTAATTAAATATTGTTTAGGAATACTATGTTTGCAATGTGTGTTATAAAGCATACAAAATGTTGTATATTACACATTAATAGCTAAAACAAGTGAAATTTAATTAATTATGATACTTTTAGTTCTATACCGTAATTTCATTGGTGTGTAAGATATTATATATTGCCCGTTTGCGCTCCGTAGATATTCATTATCTTTGCAATAATATTTCGAAAATATGCAGATACTTAATTCGCAACTACAATTAAATACCGCTCTTAATAGCTTACGGGCATTGAAAAAAACTATTGGTTTTGTTCCTACAATGGGGGCTTTGCACGATGGTCATCTGTCGCTCGTGGCTTTATCAACAAAGGAAACCGACGTAACCGTAGTTAGTATTTTTGTAAACCCTACGCAATTTAACGACGCTAACGATTTAAAAAATTACCCCCGAACCCTCGAATCGGATTTAGAAAAGCTTAAACCATTGAATGTTGACTATGTTTTTGTTCCGTACGAGAATGAAATGTATCCCGAACCCGATACTCGTGTTTTCGATTTCGGCAATATCTGCGAGGTTATGGAAGGCAAACATCGCCCAGGGCATTTTAATGGTGTAGCACAAATAGTTAGCAAACTGTTCGAAGCTGTTAAACCTAATAAGGCGTATTTTGGAGAAAAGGACTTTCAGCAACTCACCATTATTAAACAACTAGTTAACGATTTAAAACTTGGCGTTGAAATTGTTCCTTGCCCAATTGTTCGAGAGCCCGACGGTTTAGCTATGAGTTCGCGAAATATGCGCCTTACGCCCATTCAACGAAAAAACGCAGTACTTATATCGCAAACACTTTTCGAGAGTATAAATTTAGCTAAAACGCTCAGCGTGGGTAGTTTAATTGATTGGGTTATTAAAACTATCGATAAAAATGCCGAGCTTGAAGTTGAATATTTCGAAATTGTGGATGATATTCGCCTAATGCCTATACAATTGTGGAGCGAACAAAATAATAAGGTGGGATGTATTGCTGTAAAAGTAGGCGATATACGGCTTATTGATAATTTAACATATAAACTATAATCGATGAACATCGAAATACTAAAATCGAAAATACACCGCGTAACCGTAACCGAGGCAAACCTTAATTATGTTGGCAGCATTACCATAGACGAAAACCTAATGGACGCCGCTAATATTATCGAATTCGAAAAGGTACAGGTTGTAATTATAAATAACGGCGAAAGGCTCGAAACCTATGTAATTAAGGGTGCTCGCGGCTTGGGTGTTATTTGCCTTAATGGTCCGGCGGCCCGCAAAGTTGCCGTTGGCGACCTTGCAATAATAATGTCGTACGCATCAATGGATTTCGAGGAAGCCAAAACGTTTATTCCAACCGTTGTTTTTCCGAATGCCGAAAATAATTGTATTGTTTGAAAATATTGACAGATAGATGAGGCTTTGATACGTTTGTTAAATGGATATTAAGGTAACTAAAGACATATGGATAAAGCAACAGTAAATGAAATTATTGAATTTTTAAAACTTTCGCTAATACATCATAACATTAATGTAGAATCAATTATATTATTTGGCTCGGCTTTACATGGCACTATGGACGAAGATAGCGATATTGATTTGATAATTATTTCTTCCGATTTTAGAAGTTTAGATATTTTTGAAAGAGCAACTTTGACGATGAAATCAGAAACTGCTACAATAAGAAAATACAAAATACCGTTAGATGTAATTAGCTTATGTTCTGAAGAATATACTGAATCAAATTTAAGATTCTTTCACCAAACTAAGATAGTTGCATAGCCATATTTGACGATACCACAAAAATCAATACGATTTACTTTTTTTATTAACTTTGAATTTAGTTTATTAACTAATCATGATTATAGAACGGACTAGCTCGGAAATTGTAATTAGGTTGTCATCCAAAGTTAATACTTATGGTATTCAAAGACTTGTAGATTATTTAAAATATCAAGAACTTACTGCTACAAGTAAAGCAAAGCAATCGGATGTAGATGCCTTAGCTTCAGAAGTTAATAAGAATTGGTGGAGGGAGAATAAACACAGATTCATTTCGGAGTGAAAATTGTAGTAGATACCAATATAGTGTTTAGTGCTATTCTGAATACCAATGGCAAAATTGGTGATTTGTTATTAAATTCTGGCAAGTATATCGATTCCTATTCTGTTGATTACTTGCGACATGAGATAAGAAACCATTATGATAAATTATCTCAAATATCAAAACAACCTTTGTCAAAAATCATTAATACTGAATACTTTATAACAAAAGGAATTAAATTTATTTCGGAAGAGCAAATTGCTGAAATCATATGGCGTTCTGCATTAAAATTGGTTAAAGAAATTGATATAGATGATATTGCATTCGTTGCTCTATCAAAACATCTTCGCTGTAAATTATGGACTGGCGATAGAGTTTTAATTAATGGTCTTCATAAAAATGGATTCAAGAGTACTATAATAACAAATGAACTACTTAAATATCGGACTGATTTAGAAACTATTTGAAATATTGCCTGAAAAGAGGTAATATAGTGAATTGTTTGTAAGTACCATCTTTCTAGTAGTTTTTTAAAGTTAAAAATCACAATTTTAAGGTATAATTCACAATATTAAGGTTTTACAATCGTTTCAAATTAATATAATCAATATGGATCACTTAAGTTTTATTCAGTCTAAAGTAGTTCTCGACAGGTCGGAACTTGGTAATATGTTGGCTATATGCAGGTTTAAAAACCAAAAGATAGTTTTCACAAACGGCTGTTTCGATATTATACACCGCGGACATGTGGAATATCTAGCAAAAGCTGCATCGCTGGGCAACCAATTGATTATTGGTATTAATACCGATGCTTCGGTAAAACGCCTCAAAGGCGCAGCTCGCCCCGTTCAGGACGAAAACACCCGCGCACTAGTGTTAGCAGCCTTTAGCTTTGTGTCGAAAATTGTTTTGTTCGACGAAGACACACCCTATGAGCTTATTAAGCTCGTTCAACCCGATATTTTAGTGAAGGGCGGCGATTACAAACCCGAGGAAATAGTTGGTTACGACTTAGTTACAAAAAAGGGCGGCGAAGTGGTTACCATCGAATTGGTCGAAGGTCATTCCACATCGTCAATCATTCAACGCATGAGCGTTTAGCTCAATGGCAAAGGATAAAACAGTTTTCAGTTGTCAGAACTGCGGCGCCGAATCAGCAAAATGGCTTGGGCGTTGCCCTGCATGTGGATCGTGGAATACTATTGTGGAAGAGTTGGTTCAGAAAGCTAACAGCCGTACAATTCTGCCAACACCACGCGGATTAGCGCGCCCGGTAGTTTTAGGTGAAGTAACCGTTAGCACCGACAGCCGCGTTGATACAAAAATAAGTGAGCTAAACCGTGTTCTAGGTGGTGGTTTGGTTAAGGGTTCGCTAATTTTACTTGGCGGCGAACCCGGTATCGGAAAATCGACGTTGGCTTTGCAACTTGCTCTGCACCTTAACGATAAGAAAATTCTTTATATCTCGGGCGAGGAAAGTCTACAGCAGATAAAACTTCGCGCCGAGCGCATACATCCTGGAAACAGCAACTGCTTGTTTGCCAACGAAACAGTACTCGAAAACATATTAAGTCATTGCCAAACCGAACAACCCGACATTGTTATAATCGATTCGATACAAACCATTTCGGCCGAAAACCTCGAATCGGCAACCGGTAGCGTTTCGCAAATTCGCGAATGCACAACAGCACTGCTTAAAGTAGCCAAAACTACCGAAACCACTATCATCCTCATAGGTCATATAACTAAGGAGGGCTATTTGGCTGGACCAAAAGCTCTCGAGCATATTGTTGATGTGGTATTACAGTTCGAAGGCGATAATAATCACATTTATAGAATTTTACGTTCGAGCAAAAACCGCTTTGGTTCAACCAATGAGCTCGGTATTTTCGAGATGCGCAGCGAAGGATTAAAAGAAATTACTAACCCTTCGGAAATACTAATCTCGTCGAACGAAGAGCATTTAAGCGGTATAAGTATTGCAGCCACTCTCGATGGCGTTCGTCCATTTCTTATTGAAGTTCAGAGCCTTGTAAGCACAGCAGCGTACGGAACACCGCAACGTTCGTGTACAGGTTTCGATTCGCGGCGGTTGAATATGCTATTGGCGGTTCTCGAAAAACGTGCTGGTTTTAAGCTAGCCGCAAAGGACGTATTCCTTAATATTACTGGAGGTATTAAGGTTGACGACCCTGCAATTGACTTACCTGTAATAACTTCCATATTATCGTCGAATCTCGATATTTACATAAATCACAAATATAGCTTTGCTGGCGAAGTAGGTCTATCGGGCGAAATACGCCCAGTAAGCCGCGTAGAACAGCGCATTAAAGAAGCTGAAAAACTTGGGTTTACAAAAATATTTATATCCAAAGCCAACAAAGCAGGGCTTTCTTCGCAAAAATTTAAAATCGAAATAGTACCTATCGGCAAGGTGGAGCATTTGTTTCAGAATTTATTCAAGGCATGATAAAAAATTCATAAATTTTTGAAATTACAGATAATATAGGGCACCTTTAAAAACCTCATATTCTGCGTAGTTGCTCAAATTTCAAATGCTCACATACTTTATGAATGATATGGTTTGAAATTATTGCACGCCTTGAACTTGGTGTTTTTAAAGATACCCTATAATAAATGACGTTTTATTACGTCAGCTTAAACAGCTTTCAATTAAGCTATTGAAATTTCGCGGGCTGGCTTAACCTTGGCTTCTTCGCGCTTTGGTATTTGAATGCTCAATATACCATTTTTGTGCGTTGCCGAAATTGAGTCGGGATTAATTGAGTCGGGCAATGTAAAGCTTCGTTTAAACGAATTGTAATTAAACTCCTTACGCATAAAATTGCGTTCTTTTTCTTCGTTCGCACTTTCTTTTTCCGACGAAATAGTTAAAACGTTGTGCTCCAAGTTTATTTTAAAATCGCTCTTTTCTAAACCTGGTGCCGCAACTTCAATAGCAAAATTGTTATCGTTTTCGGCAACGTTCACTGCTGGTGCACTGTAACGGGTTTCGCCGTCGAACAAGTCGTTCAAAAGACTGTTTCTAAAAAAATCATCAGCCAAAGCTGGTCTGTTAAATCTAATAATTGGTAACATAATTTTGTCCTCCTATATTTTAATTGTTGTTAAAAATTGAAAATTTCGTAATAGTTATTTCAACTTTTATACCAACGATAAAAACACGACAAAATTACCGATTTTAGATATTTTGCATGACAAAATGACAAAAAGTCCATTTTGTTTTATTATTAATAAGTTTTATATATTTAATTATTAACTGGTTAGTATAAGGTTAGTACATCTTTTTAATTATAGTACCACCATCGCCCAGTCAATTTAAGTTCTATTCCTTGGCAACACCGGTAGGTTTAACTTAGGCTACCTTAAAGTCTCTATAATTAGTTTCCATCCGTAATGTCGAAATAATTTTTAATGCTAAAAAAATCACTCCACAGATTTGCAGATTATCAAATAGTTGAAATTAATACAATCTGTGAATCTGCAGCAATTTTTACTTTATGGATGGACACTAATTAATTTCTTCTGTTCTTTAATATAGTTATAAACGCCTCATAATCAAACATTATCCGTTGATGAATTTCGTATTCGGTTGCATTTATAATGAAAAAATCGGGTGGCGTACAAAACATCATAAACTGGTCTAATAAATTGCCCTGAAAGCCAGTAATTGATTGTACAACTTTACGATTAAACTTAGGATTTACCATTTTAAACACTTCGTGCTTTTCCTGGGCTTCAGCCAATTTGCGTAACGATTTTCCTTCCTTACTAAACATATTGTAAAGCATTGATATTGGGCTTCCTAGCGGAATTGACATTTCGTGTTGCAACTGATGGCGAGGTATCATGTTCAACTCCTTTTGAATACTGGCAATTGCGTCTTTAATAGTACTTTGTGGCATTTTTAGGTGCAATACTTTGTATTTAAATTGTTGGTAGGTGCCTAAGCTTTGAATATCAATTTCGGCCATTTCGTAAACTTTTTCTGTCATCCAAATTGTAGGAATACGAACCTGCTTTAATAGCGTATCTTTAACAAACAGTTGCTGAGAGAAATAACCGAGCGATGATATGTATATGGTGTCGTTGTATCTGGCAGCTATGGTGAAAGTACCGGCTGTATCGGACAGCACGCCCCACATTTGAGTTTTATTAATTATGCGCGCATACGGAATTGAAGTTTGGTGAAACTTGCCTACTAGCTGCGCGCGAATGGTAATTAGTTCGCTTTTAGAAGTTTGCGCTACCAATTGATTTGTAGCCAACACTACAAAAGCAAGTAATAATGTATAAAAGACGCAAGCTTTTTGAAAACTCATAAGGTTGATAGAAATGTTAAACGTTAATATCCAGTCGATAAGTCTCAATTTTGGTGGTATCGACAAAATGAGAACAATTACAAGGTTTCATTTTCTTTCTATCGGGTTTATCATACCGCGACCTCGTTTTACTAGATGCACAGGAACAAATAGTTAATATTAAGGCAATTATAAAACCACATAATATTGTTTTTATTGTCATCGCTTTGTTAGTCATCGCCTTATATTTCAATTGGCAAGGTAGGTATATTTTTAATTTCTGCGGGTAAAATATTGTTAAATTAAAAATTGATGCGTTGTGGTAAAATAAAATATAGTTCAATTAATCAATACTTCGGTAAACTTTTAATTCTTCAATTTCAACGTATTTACAATACGTTGAAATACATAGAAATATAAAAATATTTCAAGTTGTTTCCTATATACTTCAAGTTGTTAATTATAAGCAAGTTGAAAAAATGTACCGAAGTATTGTTAATTGAAAGCGTAATTATTCACACCTCATAATCGGTTACAGCTCTATTTTTACGAACGTTGCCAACATAAGCTGCAACTTCTTTATGTAGAGGATGTTCCTGATAAATCGTTAATGCTTCCCACGAAATATGTTCGGTGATCAAACAAATGTCATAAGCATCGGGGTTGGTATTTTTGTTGAGACCTACCTGCAACGATATCAAACCATCAATTTTTCCGGATAGTGACTCGAGCTTATGTTTCATGTTTACAATAGCTTCAGGTTTGTTAACCCCATCTATACTGTCTTTAATTGTCCAAAGTACTACATGCCTTATCATATTGATATAAAATTAATTATGTAATAAATGTTTCTGATATTGAAGCAAATATACAAAATCGTTACCAAATATGGCAAATTCAAAAAGGGCGTATTACTCTGTCTATTGAGAGTAATTCGCACCCTTGGCAAAGTTGCAAAAAGCTTAAAACGTTTATTTTACTTCCAAATCGGCCTTAATTGGCAGAAAGCTAAGTTGTTTAATGTCCTTTAAATTTGAGTAATCATATTGATATAACCCTTCCTTAGCCGACATTATTAACACGCCGTTATAGGGTATTACATCGTAGGTTTGAATATTGGGGAACTCGGCTAACTTATTGCTTTTTATTTGCAGCGGGTCCGTGGCATCATATACCTTTAAGCCAGCAGGGCCGTCGCAAACAAACAACGTTTTGTTATCAATACCTAGTCCGTAAGGCTCTGTCATATCGTATTGTTTAATCAATTCAGGAAATTTAATGTCGGAAAGGTCGATAACTTGTAAAACGTTAGTGTTTGCGCCGCAACGGTTGCCCGAATGAAGTGTAACATAAGCATAATTTCCTTCAACCACCACAGGATCGCAACTTTTTACATGCGAGAACGTTGAGAGTTTTGTTGGTTCGGCAGGGTTTTCGATACTATATATCATTAAGCCAGTTTGTGTGCCTAAAAACAATTTTTTATTGTACGGAAATATCGTTTCAACACCCCAAAGCATGTCAATTTTACCTGTATTTACAGGGCTTGTGAGGTTACTAATGTAGAAAATTTTCATATTACCCTCATCGAGAGCGTATAAATAGTTTTCGTAAATGGTAAAACGAGCCATGGAACCGCCTATTCCAATGCCACTATTTGTTGTACCACCCGTTGGTACGCCCGAATATTTAACGTTCATCATCATATCGCCTTCCCAACCACCTCTGTTATAGTAGTTATACCGATTTTCTTCAACATCAACTTCAATGTTGCGGACTTCCCAGCCTATCACAACACCCTGTGTTTTATCTACTTGCGCAACACGGTAGTTTGTCTGATATTTCGAATAGTCAATTGGTGGCAGCATGTATGGAAACATATCGTGCACAACGCCAACCTCTTTAATATTCGAAAGATCGTGAATATCAAAAGCTACCAAGTCGATATAACTATCGGCATAAAGAATGCTATCTTTAATTGCAATGTCCACATTACCAGGTATATTTATAAATGCGGTTTTTTGTGGCAACGCTGGATTGGTATTGTCGATAACATGAACTCCTTTCTTATGCTCGTTTATAAAAATGTATTTTCCTTTCAGATAAATTTTCCCTGGATGCACAATATCAATTGGTTCGGAAATCTTAACCGATTTTCGTAACTCGGCATACGACATATAAACAGGTGCCAACGCGGTATATTTTTCTACTATTTTATCGTTGCACGACAACATAAGGGCAATTGCCATAAACAGGCAGACCAAAGTGAGCGAAGCATTTTTTGTTTTCATTTTTCAGTTTTTTGTGATGTAAAATTTCTTAAACACAATTACAAAACATAGATGCCACAATTACTAATAGGTTGCCTGAAAATATTTATTTTTTTTGACGCAACCTAACCCACAATCATATCATCTGAGAAGAAAAAATATTTTATGAATCGATATATTCTTTCAGTAGCTGCAACGTGTTTGTTTTTAGTATGTTCCATAAGCGCATCAGTTTTGCCAATTACAACATCGTGCGTTAAGAATTTTAAATTAGTAGATAGTTGTAATGCCCTAAATAACTATTCGTTAACCGAACCAAAAATGAATTTAATGCTTTTAAACGACTCAGTAAATATTTGCTGCAATTCGAAAAGCGCCTCATTTGTAAGCTTTTATAATATTACTGATATTGGCAACCTTACTGCAGGAAGCAATAAGCTATCGATACTTACCATGGGTATGGTTAACGGCTTTCGGCTATGTAAAAGAGTGGGCATTGGCATTGGCACTGGCATTGAATTTTATAGTAGTCCGTATATTCCTGTTTTTGCCGATTTGCGTATTACACTATTTAACAGCACTATATCACCATTTGTGTTTTTTCAAGGAGGTCGGCTTTATGCAACAAAGTCGGACCCTGAACAATATGGCTATTACTATAATTCGAGCTATACTAACCGAGGAGGCAGAATGCTATGCGTTGGCGTTGGTTACACATTCCGAATTACCAATTCGTTTTCGCTGAATACAGCCATAGCTTATCGAAATCAGATACTTAACTCCGATTATTTCGATTACCAAAGTCAAAAAGTAGAAAAAACCGAGGAGTATAACCGTTTTGTAATTCGACTGGGGTTCTGTATTCAATAAAAATTCCTTTCATCGCGCACACTGTTTTCTTGTTAACTTTGCGATAATTAATTTTTCGAACAAAACATAACTGATGCGGTTATTGAGTTAAAAATCTTTACGTTATCGATGAAAAATATTATTGCAAACGAACCAGTTAATAAATATTTGGCTAAAGTTATTAGTGTACGACACTTAAACGAAAGCACTTATGTGTTACGAATTAGTCGAAGTAAATTCTTCTTTCAAGCAGGCCAATATATTGTTTTAGGGTTGCCCAACACAAACGAAAGGCGCGAATATTCTATATATAGTTCTGTAAATGAATTATATATAGAACTATTAATTAAAGAGGTCGATAACGGCTTAGTGTCTCACAGCCTAAGCAACCTCAAGGCTGGCGATTTTGTTGAAGTAGAAGGACCATTCGGTTATTTCGTACTCGACGAAAGGAAATTGCAAGATCGTAAATTTCTGTTTATAGCAAGTGGTACAGGTATTTCGCCTTTTCATAGTATGATACTGAGCTACAATAACCTTAATTATACCCTTTTACACGGTGTTAGATCGGGAAACGAAAGTTATGATAACGACGTTTATATGCAAGGATGTTATGTACAGTGCACTTCGCGCGATGCGCTTGGTAATTTTAGTGGCCGTGTAACCGATTACCTGAAACTACATAAAGTATTGGAGAATATATGGGTATATGTTTGTGGTAATAATGCTATGATTGACGATGTTTATGCAATACTTGAACAACAGGGCGTGCCATCGAATTTAATTCATGCCGAAGTGTATTTTTAACCTTCATCATTCAAACTTTATGGAACTTCGTTTAACAGCCGATGGGTCGAATACCATCTTTTCAGATATATTTTTCGAGACTTATCATTCAGTAAATGGGGCTGTTACCGAGTCGACGCATGTATTTATAAATGCTGGTTTAAAAAGATGCACTAAAACTAGCATTCGCGTTTTTGAAGTTGGGTTTGGTACAGGTCTTAACGCCTTGCTAACGTGCGTGGAAGCGGAAAAACTTTTGGTTGATATTGAATATCATTCGGTTGAGCTTTATCCGTTAGAAATGGAAGTTATTAAGAGCTTGAATTATTCCGATTCTCTATCGCTTAATAGTCAATTGTTTAATTCGTTGCATAAAGCACCTTGGAATGTAACCGTTCAAATATCGCCAACTTTCCGTTTACGGAAAATTTCATCCAGCTTACAGGAAACTAATATGTTAGATAAATTTGACGTAGTTTATTTCGATGCGTTTTCGCCAGCAATTCAGCCCGAATTATGGACAATGGAAGTGTTCTCGAAAATATACAACAATCTGCATAACAATGCAATACTAACTACTTATTGTGCAAAGGGCGAGGTTCGACGAAATATGCAAGCCGCTGGCTTTAAAGTTGAACGTTTGCCAGGGCCGCCAGGAAAACGCGAAATGTTGAGAGCTACTAAAGGCGGTAGTCTTTAGTAGCTTAGGCTCTGTAATAGAATAAGTCATACGATTGATAATGATAAAAATATCATTGAAGTATTGATTTAATCTTTAAGACTGCTCGGTAAATACGATTTAGTGTCATTCCGACGAAGGCCGGAACCCATATGATTTAGAACAGTTATGGATTGCCTACGGCGAGCTCGTAAACTCGGTTCCGACCTTCGTCGGAATGACAGCATACTTTTAACAATCAACGTTCCAACGTTTGTTGAAATGGATGTTCATTCAATTATTTATTATCGAAGCATATAACTCTGTAATTGTACGACTTATTAAATTACATCATGACAGGAGTTCTGAGCCTACAGTCTAAAGCATACAAGCCTCTGAAGATATCGAAGATAGAGCTTGCCGTTGGCAACTACTGGTGCTGTCCAAGCGGGATTTGTAACATCTACCATCGCTTTAGGCATCTCACCAACTTTCTGAAACTCTTTAGCATTAGGCTTTACAAGATATAAATTCCCTTTTACATCGAAACATATTAAGTAACCATCGGCGTAAATAATTGTACCCCAGCTTATTTCGGTTGTACTCCACATCTCGTTACCTGTGGCCATTTCAACGCATTTAAATTTACCACCTCGCCCGCTACTTTCGCCCGAATATCCGTAAATATACCCATCAATTTCAATCGGATCGGAATGTTGCGATGCAATAACCTTGTTTTGCCATTTAATCGAGAAACTATTGGCATTTACTTCGAGCAACTCGCAACCCATGCCATAACCCGATGTGATAAACACTAAATTATTGTTAACCAATGGAGTAGAGGCATTTACTCCATATTTTGTTTCCCATGGTGTACTCCATATTTCCTTTCCGTTGTGCGGGTTCAATAACGAAAGGGCTTTGGCATGAAAAATTAATAGTTTTGGTTCGTTATCGATTGTAATTAAAGCAGTTGTCGAGTAACCTGCGTCGCCTTCCATCGATTTCCAAATAACGTTCCCATTTAGCTTATCGTAAGCAACAACAAGCGCTTTGCCACCACCTTGTACAATAACCTTATTTTGAAACACATAAGGCGATGTTGAAAATCCCCATTGTGGCTCCTCGCCGCCAATGTCTTTAACATTGGTTTTCCAAAGAAGTTTGCCATCGTTCAACATCCAACAAGCCAAATCTCCGCTTCGGCTAAACGTATATACACGGTTGTCGTCGATAAATGGCGTTGCACGCGCACCAGGTCCATGGCTTGTTTCCGCGTCGGCTTCGTACGATTTGTGCCATATTAACTTGCCGTTTTCGGCATCGATACAGAAAACCAAATCGTTATCGTCGTCGCGACCTGTAACAACAAGTCTATTACCCTGTATTACTGGGGTCGACCACGATGCATTTGCTTTTCCCTGACACAAATAATCGACTTGCCAAAGTTTTTCCAATCCATTTTCCCAACTCGTTTTAATACCCAGCGTAGCCGATTTTCCATCAAACGTTGGTCCTCGCCAGTTTGTCCAATCCGCAATACCTTTAGTAATAGGCGGCATATCAGTCATTTGCTGAGGAACGCTTTCTTTTTTACCAGTCATTTCTTCGAAACCAGCTACCATCTTATATATATTGTAACCGAAATAAATAATAACAACCACAATAACTGCCGATATAATAATAATGAGCTTCAGGTGTTTTTTCATGATTAAGAAATTTTGATTTATCGATTTACAATTTTGATTGTAAATTTAAACAATTTCAAGCATAAGAATTGTTGTTTCGCACAAAATGTTGAATAAGCAAAATATTCGTACTTTTGCATCTTTATTTATATTTACTTGTTTTTTCGATGCTCAGATATAATATATTGAATACTAAAGCTTTATGGTTCAGCCGATGGACGCGGAAAGCTTATGCTATATTCGTGAGTATCAATAAAATAATACATATAAGTAACCTAAATTCGGTAGTATCCGAGTTGTTTTTACCATCCTCGAATAATACTTGTTTAATCGCATTTAGTAGCTGGCAAGCAGAAATGCTCGCAATTAAGTCGTTATCAAGCACTTATTCCGCTATTACTTGTTTAGCCGATAAAAATTTAAATTTCATTTATAAACCATTGGTTATTAGTTCTATAGAAATTGAAGCTATACCTTTTTCGAAAAAAATACGCACAACATTTTTTAAACCTGTGTTCTTAAATTAGTTAAGAATTCAGGTTTTTTCATTTAAACCAAAAGCAAAATGACAGAGCAACAGATGATTACCTTAAAAGAGCAAATTATTAGTGGTTACCAAATAACTTTTAACGAAGCCATAGAGCTTTCAACAACCGCAAATAAGGAACTTCTTTACCAGATGGCAGGCGACATTAAATCCCATTTTTTGGGTAATAGCATAGAAATGTGCACTATAATAAATGCTCGTTCGGGCAAGTGTTCCGAAAACTGTAAGTGGTGTTCGCAATCGGCGTTTCACAAAACCGATATTGATGTTTACGACTTTATTGCGCCTCAAGTAGCTATAAAACAGGCAAAAGAAAATGCTGGTTATGGAGTGGCTAAGTTTTCTCTAGTTACAAGTGGGCGCACAATATCGAATACCGATTTGAAAAAAGCATGTTCTATTTATACCACTATTAAAAAAGATACCGACATAAAACTTTGTGCATCAATGGGTTTGTTAACAAAGGAACAACTCGTTGATCTTAAAAATGTTGGCGTAGAACATTATCATTGTAATTTGGAAACGTCGGCATCGCATTTCGACAAAGTATGTAGTACACACACTATTGAGGAGAAACTGCAAACAATATCATGGGCTAAGGAGGCAGGTTTAGAGATTTGTTCGGGCGGTATTATTGGTATGGGCGAAAATATGCAGCAACGTGTGGAATTGGCATTCGAACTCCGAAACATTGGGGCAGTTTCCATTCCTGTAAATATTTTGCAGCCCGTTAAGGGCACGGCGTTGGATCAAATGCTGCCATTAACCGACGAAGAAATACTTACCACCTTTGCCTTGTTCCGGATAATAAACCCAACTGCACAAATACGGTTTGCCGCTGGGCGGTCGCAAATAGCGCATATACAACGTAAAGCTCTGCAAAGTGGTATAAGTGCAGCATTGGTAGGTAATTTACTCACAACAATTGGCTCGAAAGTGGAGGACGATTTGGCGTTGTTCGACGAGATGAATTTAAATGTTGTTAGATAGTTTTTTGATGAATATAGACGAGCAGACAGAATTCGACCGAAAGCACATTTGGCATCCATACACATCTATGGTGAATCCCTTACCAGTTTACCAAGTAAAATCGGCGCATGGCGTTTATTTGGAATTGGAAAACGGCAACCGAGTAATTGATGGAATGTCGTCGTGGTGGGCAGCAATACATGGCTACAACCACCCGTATATTAACAATGCGCTTAAAAGGCAGCTCGATGAAATGGCACACGTTATGTTTGGCGGTATTACCCACAAACCAGCTATTGAGCTTTCGCAGAAGCTTATAGAATTAACACCCCCGAACTTGGAGAAAGTTTTTCTGTGCGATTCGGGATCGGTTTCGGTGGAGGTGGCAATGAAAATGGCTGTTCAATACTGGCACTCGCTTGGCAAACCTGCAAAAAACAAGTTTGTTACCGTTCGCTCTGGTTATCATGGCGATACGTGGCATGCAATGTCGGTTTGCGACCCCGATACTGGTATGCACAACATTTTTAGCGGAAGCCTTCCGCAACAGCACTTTGTGCCTTCGCCAAATGTGGGCTTCCATGACAACTGGAATTCGGCGAAGCTATCAATGATGGACGAGTGTTTGGCAAAAAACCACTCAAATACCGCGGCGGTAATACTCGAGCCAATAGTTCAGGGCGCTGGAGGCATGAAGTTTTATTCGCCTCAATACCTTAAGGAACTGCGAACGCTATGCGATAACTACAACGTTCTGCTTATAGCCGACGAAATTGCTACTGGTTTCGGGCGAACCGGAAAACTTTTCGCCTGCGAATGGGCTGGTATTAGTCCCGATATAATGTGCGTGGGCAAAGCGCTTACAGGAGGTTACATTACATTGGCCGCTGTACTTACCACAAACCATGTTGCCGAAACAATTTCGAACGGACACCCTGGTGTGTTTATGCACGGCCCTACCTTTATGGGAAACCCGTTGGCTTGCGCTGCGGCCAATGCTTCCATCGAACTTTTGCTTCAAAAAAACCCATTTGCCAAGATACAAGAGATTGAACAGCAACTGAATAAGGAATTGATGCCTGCCAAAACCGTCAAGGGCGTTGCCGATGTGCGAGTGTTGGGAGCAATTGGCGTAATTGAGCTATCGAACCCAGTGGATATGAGTAAATTACAGTCATTTTTTGTAGAGCAAGGTGTGTGGTTACGCCCTTTCGGGAAACTTATTTATGCCACACCGCCTTACATAATAACCGCCAACGAGTTATCGGTAGTAACAACAGCAATGCTTAAAGCCGTTAAATCCATCTAACTACTATGATACAGCACTATACCGATTATTTAGAAACTCTTCAGCAAAAAGGTGCTTATAGGCAGCTACGCACAACGCGTTCCGATGGGCGTTTTATATATTACCAAAACAACATATACCTCAATTTCTCGTCGAACGATTATTTGGGAATTACTTCAAACGCCACGTTGAAAACAGATTTTCTAAATACATTAAACAATAAACCCGATTTTGTTCTTGGCTCAACATCATCGCGCTTACTTACAGGTAATTACCAAGAAATTGAACTTCTTGAAAACATGCTCGCTCGAATGTACAATCGGGAAGCCGCACTTGTGTTCAATTCGGGTTACCACGCAAATATTGGCATACTACCCGCATTAACCAATAAGCACGATTTAATATTAGCCGATAAATACGTACACGCCAGCATTATAGACGGTTTACGCCTGAGCGATGCAAAATGCGAACGTTTCCAACATAACAACATTGAGCATTTAGAAGCGCTATTGCAGAAGCATAGAGCTAATTACAAGAACGTTATAATAGTTACCGAATCGGTTTTTAGTATGGATGGCGACCATGCCCAACTTGCAGCACTTTGCGATATTAAAGAAAAATACAATGTCTTATTATATGTTGATGAAGCACATGCATTTGGCGTTAATGGCAATACTGGTTTAGGTTTGTGCGAGGAAACAAACTGCATAAACCGAATCGATTTTATTGTTGGTACATTTGGAAAGGCTATCGCTTCGTGTGGAGCTTATGTAATTACTAATCAGGTTTTTCGAGATTATCTTATAAATACAATGCGCCCATTAATTTTTTCGACAGCCATTGCTCCTATAAATGTGTTATGGACTATAAACGTGTTAAATAACTTCCCTTATTTTAGCGATGAACGAAAACGATTAGTACGTACAAGCGAATATTTTAGGAATAAATTAATTGCCAAAGGCTTTGAAATTAAAGGATGTTCGCATATAATACCCATCGTTTGTGGTGAAAACGAAAAGTGTGTTACGCTGTCCGAAAAGTTAAAACTTGCCGGATATTGGACATTACCAATACGTTACCCAACAGTTCCGAAGGGCGAAGCGCGCATTCGTTTATCCTTTCGTCCCGATTTTTCGAACGATGAAATAGATACTCTATTAAACATTCTTGTTAATGAAAATAATTGATTTACAGAACAATAATAGCAAATCGCTAATTCTATTTTTTAACGGATGGGGTTTCGATGAGCAATGCGTTAAACATTTACAAACAAACGTTTACGATGTAAAAGTAGTGTTCGATTTTAGCGATATTGAACCAATATCTACTAGTATGTTAAGTAGTTACAAGTCGGTAACCGTAATTGCATGGTCGTTTGGAGTTAGGGTAGCCGATATTGCATTAAGCAATGTAACATCGTTAATAACAAACGCTTATGCTATAAATGGAACGTCCAATCCTGTAAGCGATTTGTATGGCATTCCTCAAAATATCTTTATTGGTACACTAAATTCACTTACCGAAACCTCGTATCGGAAATTTCTGGAACGAATTATGGGCGGAACAAATCGGTTTGAGCAGAATATAAGCTACTTACCTAATCGAATTTTTTCCGAACAAAAACAAGAGTTAGAAAGCCTACATAAACACTTTAATAATAACAAAACAACACCAATACATTGGAATAAAGCCATTTGCAGTAGTATCGACAGAATTTTTCCGTTCGCGAACCAAACACGTTTTTGGGGAAATAAAGCGATAGAAAAGGCTACGCCACATTTTATTTTCGATAATTACTATACATGGGAAGATTTAATAAAAGAATTTTCGAATGATTAAACAAAACATTGCCGAAGGGTTTGCCCGTACGCTTAATTCGTACTCGCACAATGCTTTAGTACAAAAGCAGGTAAGCGAAAATTTAAATTCGCTTATTTGTAAATATGCGCATATACAACCGCAAAGCATACTCGAAATAGGCTGTGGAACTGGGTTTTTAACTTACCAGCTTCTCGATGTGTTTACATATTCGCAATATACAATTAACGACATTAACGAAGGTGTAATAGAACCTATTAATTTACTTTTCGACACAAAAAAACCGACTAAACCTACGTATGTTATTGGCGATGCGGAAGATGTATGCTTTCCCGAAAACTACGATTTAATTGCATCGGCATCGTGCCTTCAGTGGTTCGATAATCATGCCACATTCTTCAATAAAGTATCTAAACAATTGAATAATAATGGCTTATTCGCGTTTAGCACTTTTGGACCCGATAATATGCTCGAAATACGATCAATATGCGGAAAAGGCTTAGCATATTACAGCTTAAACCAATATGTGGCAATGCTATCAACGCGCTTCGAAGTAGTTTATTCGTCGCAAGAGATATTAAAAATGCACTTTATTGCTCCCTGCGAAGTTCTGAAGCATATTAAGGCTACGGGCGTTAATGGCTTGTTTCGCCAAACTTGGACAAAAGCCAGTGTTGCTGAGTTTTCCGACAAATATTTAAAGCTTTTAACCAACGAAGGTTATCCATTAACATACCACCCTATGTACTTTATTTGTAGGGCATTATAATTTTATTTATGATAAAAAAATTCTTTTGGCGATTTTTTGGTGATTTAGTGTTTTGGTTGCATTATTTCTTTTGACCCACCTAAATACCAGCGAAAAGTTAATTTAAAGTTTATCACATCTTGGCTTCTGGTTCTTAGTTCTTGATTCTTGGCTCTTGGTTCCATATATTGTCGTACGTCAAATTTTCTAACCTCTTATAACTATGAATTTTTCGAAGTATAAAAAAATCTTTATAACAGGCATCGATACTGGTGTAGGGAAAACTTATGCCACTGGGTTTATTGCCAAAAACTTAACGCAAAACGGTATAAATGTAGTTACTCAAAAACTCGTTCAAACAGGCTGCACCGGAATTGCCGACGATATTTTAAAGCACCGCGAAATTGCCGAAATGGAATTACTCGACGACGATATTAACCTCACTACTTGCGCATATACTTTCCCATTCCCAGCCTCTCCGCACCTATCGGCACAACTGCAAGGTGCTGTTATCGATATCGAAAAAATAAATATCAACACCAGTAAGCTGCAAAAAAAATACGATATGGTTTTAATTGAAGGTGCGGGTGGAATATTCGCTCCTATTACTAGTAACTATTTCACAATTAACTATATAGTCGACCAGAAACTGCCAGTAATTATTGTTACCACGCCCAAACTGGGAAGCATAAACCATACCCTGCTTACACTTGAAGCTTGTATTACCCGAAACATCGAAGTTATCGCACTTATTTACAATCAGTTTCAGCTATCATCGGTGGAAATTACAAACGATACGAAGAAGGTTTTCAAAAACTATTTATCAGATAAACTACCTGATACTGAATTTATTGAAATTGAGGAATTATAGGCTTTGTTTGCCACAATCATTTTTTATTTGTCAGACTTAATTTGTTATCTATTTGATTGACATTAAATCAATTATCAAAAGATGATTTTATAGGTATTACCATCAGTAAATGGAAATCTCAATAAAACTATATCGCCAAAATTCAATTTATCCATTTTAATAATTGTCATAAATTGAATCAAAATTTGCATACCCTTTTAAAAAAGTATCTTTTGCAGATTGTTGGAAAATCATATTATCATAAACATCTGAATCATCCATAAAAACAATTACTCTAATATCCTTATTGCTATTCGATTTTAATTCCATTTAGTATCTAATTGGAATTAAAATTTGGTTATGCTCAATTTTTGATTGAAATTCTAATGCTCTCATAATCTATTATGTTTACGCAAATGTACATTAAAATTAACTAAATGAAAAGTTTTATTAAGTGGAGGATGGAAGTTGCCAAATGGCCTACCTCACTTATTATCACCATAAAACAAAAAGAGGCTGCTACACGAAGTAACAACCTCTTTCAATGCAAAATACATAGTGTTATTTACCAAACTTATAGCTTAAGCCAAGGGTTAAATAGCCTAAACCATAACCTAGTTCACCAAAACCAGCAAGGTTATCGGTAAAATGGTAACGACCACCAATATAAAAAGCAAACAATGGGTGTGCGGTTGATTCAGAAATTTTTTTATAATCATTTGATCCATAAGGATAAACCCAATTATAATACTTATACGACTGAAATCTTAAACCTAAAGCAATTCCACCATAAGTATCTACTTTGTCATTTTTTAGCAAGTCAACATGTACAGCTCCTCTTGCAGCAACAATATAATCATTCCAGGAATAGTCGTATACTGAGGACCAAGCATACGATGCATGTTTAAACCCTATAATACCACCAATGGCTAATGTACCAAAATCTAAATCTTTAACACCTTTTTCAACACTCACACTAATAGCAGGGAAAGACTTAGCTCCAAAACCATAACCATACCAACCAAACCCCATACCCAAATTTGCAGCCATATCGCCGTTTTTAAAGCTTTGTGCTTGTAGGTTGCTGGCACCAAAAAACCCAACAGTAGCAGCCAAAAGGGTAACAAACAATAATTTTTTCATAAATTTTTTATTTAAAG
>JANYAP010000087.1 GCA_025361285.1 Bacteroidales bacterium
CCAGGTGCACCAATGTCGTTAAACGCCCATGGTAAAGGTAATGTACCACCGCCACCACAATCAGCAGTAGTTACAGATTTTAATGCGCTTGAAGTGGAATTACCAGCAGCATCTATAGCCCTAACAGAAACAGTAGTTGTAAAAGCACAGCTTATTCCAGTAAATGTATAAGAAAGAGAAGTGGTTGTGCCAACTTTTGAGTTAATAACATATACGTCATACCCAGCTACACCAACATTATCGGTTGAAGCCGACCATGTTAAACCAAACGAAGTTTGGCCAATATTATTAGTTTGTAAATTTGTTGGTGCTGAAGGAGCCTGATTATCAACATTTGCAGTAACAGAAACATTTGCAGTAGCACTAGCCATACTAACATCGCTAGAATTTTGAACTGTAGCATAATAACTATACCCTGAACCAGTAGGTAAAGCCGATGAAATTGTAATATTTACTGGTACACTAGTTCCGCTTTGATTAGCCGACACAGAGAAATTACCTTCACCTACCCAGCCTCCACTAGGGTTTATTAACATCACTTTAACCATACCAGCTTGTGCAGCACCATAAGTTACATTTACTGTAGAAGTTCCTGTTGTTGCTATTGTTGCAGGCGAACTAACTATTGTAATTGAGTTGGTAACAGTTCCACCGCCACCGCCACCTGGAGGTGTGCTTCCCTGAACATTATTTGAAATATTAACGTTTGTCCATGTAGATGAACCACCTTGATAACCGCTAGTAGCAGTAATAGGTACACCCCACGAACCATAGTTATGATGAATATAAATATTTCCACCAGGAGTAGCGTCGAACCAACCTGCAAGCGTTATAACACCATCATAGAAATGTGAAGCATCTTTCCATAATGGATTAGGCGACTGCATATTATTATATGAAATTTCAATGTTCTGATTATAAGACTGAGCACGATATGGTTCTATGTCAATTGGCGAAACAAAGCTTGAATAATAAGTGCAATAATTATTCATTATAGCCCAATTATCAGTTATGCAATTAAATGACACATTACAGCGCCATGGATCGAGCATTGAGTTGTTTGTAATTAGAACATTACGTGAGGAATTAGCATCGTTTTCTTGAGCATTATCTGTAACACAATCGCCTTCGGGCTTTTCTAAAATATTTCCACTAATTGTTACACCATTTACACCACCTAAATTTAT
This sequence comes from Bacteroidales bacterium, assembly GCA_025361285.1. GTDB lineage: Bacteria > Bacteroidota > Bacteroidia > Bacteroidales > JAAUTT01 > JAAUTT01. The sequence goes on from JANYAP010000087.1 coordinate 1,188, forward strand.
TAAATGATTATATTGGCTGTATTCAGTTCCATTACTTCCATTATAAGTACCAACTATATGAAGATTATAAATCCAACCTGTCATATTATTAACGCACCTCAGTACCGAAGTAAACCTATCTCTATTTGTTTGTATAATTTTAGGAATTGTACTTCCTACACCTAATACCGAGCAATTTACCGAAAGCTGACCACTGATTTTGTAAGTACCTGATGGAATTAATAGAGGTTTGCCCTGACTAGCTGCTGTATTAAGAGCAGATTGTATGCATGAAGTAACATCGGAGTTACCCGAATTATCGCAGCTTAGCGTGTAGCCATTTCCAGTACTTGGCATACTGCCTCCACCTGTTACTGTAACATTAGTAGGTGTATAATTAGTACCTGTGCCATTTTCGGCCTTTAATGCTGTTTGAAGAAAAATCATCAAACACAGAAAAATTGCATTTTTCGTAATAGTTCTCATAAGAATAAAATTTAGTTAGTAATTAAAATTGATGTTAAATATTAGGTAATAAAATACTTTAAATAAATATCGCGAAATTAAACGACTAATACGCAGATCTCGGAAAAATTCCGAAACCTGCGTATTTAATTTATTTTGAGATATTTACTAACTTATTATTGCACGATAAGCAGTTTAGATAATACACCTGTAATGCTACTTATTTGAACAATATAAGTGCCTTTTGAAACTTCACCGCTTAAATCAATGGATTGATTATCGGCATCTTGAAGTTTTTGAGCAAGAATTATACGTCCCGACATATCGATAATTGAAATACTCTTGTCGCCTTCAATACCTTCGGTGCTAATATTGAGCATATTACCCGAAAGTGGGTTAGGATAAATTTTAACCTCGCCAGCTTGTTCGGTAATTTCATCTGCTACTGAAGCGCTCTTAGCTGTTGATCCGGCAACCATATAAAACTCATCAACAAATACGCTAGCTGTACCGCCATTATACCAAACATGTACTTCAAGTGTGGTAGTACTAGCAGGAATTGTAAAAGTTTTAGTGTATTTTGTCCAAGTGTAAGCAATGTTTATATCGCTAGATGAATAAGTGCCAGTTCTTGTTCCCGATGAGTTTTTACAAACAACTCCAATTGATGCACCACTGCCACTAGCATCTAACTTGGCATAAGCAGAAATGGTATATGTAGCGCCTACGGTAAAACCCGAAGTTAAAACCTGAGCACGACCACCAGAACTTGGACCAACCTTTAATGCATAACTTCCTAAATATTTTTCGCCAGAGGTTAATTGCGAATTCCCCCAGTCCGAGGTCCATCCTACCGATAATGCACTTTCAAAACCTGAGTTTTGAAGCATATTAGTTGCAGTACTGCCACATGATGATGTTGTTACACTCTTAGCAGCGCTAGCCGCACTCCACGTACCTGCCGAATTCATTGCATAAACAACCATTGAATAGGTTGATCCACATGTTAAACCAGTAATATTTAACGATGTAGCTGGAGGACTTCCAGAAAAAATTCCACCATATTTTACACCGTCTTTATAAACGTCGTAAGCAACAGCATCAGTAGAAGCAGTCCACGATAAGGTAAACGATGTTTGAGCTACATTTGATGATTGCAAATTAGTTGGAACTGAACTACCACTGCTGCCACCTGGGTAAGTAGTGCCTTGCTCGTTATTCGAAAAATTGTAGTTTGTCCAATATACAGTGGAGGTATTTTTTAAAGGTCCAACTACATAAAATGGTTTTCCCCACGATCCGAAGTTATGATGTACCCACACATTTCCACCTGGAGTTGGATCGAACCAACCTTCTAACTTAACAATAGCAGTATAATAAGCCCAACCCGATGTTCCAGATGATTGTATATTATTATAACCAATTTCGATATTTTCGTTTTTCGATTTAGCATCATTCGGAGCTTCTCTATATGGTTCAATGTCGATTGGAGTAACAAAATTTGAATAATAAGTTAAATAGTTATTCATTATAGCCCACTTATCGGTAAGGTTATTAAATGAAACGCAACAACGCCATGGGTTAAGTAATGAATTATTAGTAATAAGCACATTACGAGCCGAATTTGCATCGTTTTCCTGAGCATTATCAGTTATACAATCGCCTTCGGGCTTTTCTAAAATATTGCCTTTAATGGTTACTCCATTTACACCACCCAAATTTATGATGTGGTTATATTGACTTGCTTCAGTTCCGTTACTTCCGTTAAATGTTCCAACTAGGTGCAAATTATATATCCAACCAGTCATATTATTAACACATCTAAACATTGAAGTGTACAAAGTTCTGGATGTTTGTGTAATTGTAGGCATTGTACTACCTGTACCAATAACCGAACAATTTACCGAAAGCTGACCACTAATTTTATATGACCCTGATGGAATCAATAGAGGCTTACCTTGACTAGCTGCTGTATTAAGAGCAGTTTGTAAGCACGATGTAACATCGGTGTTACCGGTATTGTCGCAACCGCAGTTGTAACCATTAGTAGTACTTGGCATAGCGCCTCCGCCCGTTACTGTAATGTTAGTTGCTGTAAAGGTAGTGCCTGTACCGTTTTCAGCCTTTACTACTGTTTGAATAAAAATCATCAAACACACGAAAAAAACATTTTTTAAAGTTGTTCTCATTAGTATAAAATTTAGTTAGTAAATAAATTTTGACCTAACAAAGGTGGTGAAGTTCGAGGAAAGCGAGTGCTAATTTTGCATCGAATAGTGATAAATATGCACTATTTGCAGCCAAAAATTTGGAGGTATATATTCTCAACTATTCGGTGTGCTTTTACAACTTACATAAAATTAAATGAATACAAATAAGTTGAAATATTGCTAGGTAGTAGAACTAAGAAAACGCTTCCTTATTCACAACATATATTTTTAAGGTGTTCATGAAATCGCTATCGCTAAGTTGTTACTTTTTTCGAATGGAGGTAATTTCTTGCCACCAAAACACCAAATTGCACTAAATAAATGAGTTAAAGAGCTTAAATAGAAAAGTTTACCGAACTATTGTTAGTAACACTTTTTAATAAACTGGATGTAATTGCTGGCATTATTAAAGTCCTATATGGAGAGCAAAAAAAGCCACTTTGAGTATTATCTCATAAGTGGCTTTTTTATTCCAATTGAATCTCATCATTATTAAATTAATGTGCGAAGTATGGCATTTATTGTTTCTAACATTATACTTCGGTGCAGCATTAATCACTACAGCTTATTTTGCTGGCTCTGTTTCAAAATTGTATAGTAAAGTCGATAAGTAACGTTCGCCAGTGTCAGGTAAAAGAACCACAATACGCTTCCCTTTGTTTTCGGGGCGTTTGGCAATTTGTATTGCAGCGTAAGTTGCTGCTCCCGACGATATTCCTACAAGCAATCCTTCGGTACGAGCTAATTCGCGACCAATTTGAAATGCTTCGTCATTCTTAACCAGAAAAATTTCGTCGTAAATAGTGGTGTTTAATACGCCTGGCACAAAGCCTGCGCCAATGCCTTGAATTTTATGCGCACCAGGTTTTCCGCCCGAAAGTACTGGCGAGTCGGTTGGCTCAACTGCAATAATTTGTACGCCTGGTTTACGAGCTTTAAGAACTTCACCAACACCTGTAATAGTTCCACCTGTGCCTATACCCGAAATGAAAATATCGATATTCCCATCGGTATCGTTCCATATTTCTTCGGCCGTTGTTTTACGGTGTATTTCGGGGTTTGCAGCATTTTTAAATTGCTGTGGTATAAACGAGTTTGGCGTAACTACGTGTAAATCTTCGGCGCGACGAATAGCGCCCGACATGCCTTCTGTCCCAGGTGTTAACACAATTTCTGCTCCTAATGCCTTCAGTAAATTACGTCGCTCAACACTCATGGTTTCGGGCATGGTAAGTATTAATCGGTATCCACGTGAGGCTGCCACAAACGCCAAGGCAATACCAGTATTACCACTAGTTGGCTCAATTATTACCGAGTCCTTATTGAGTAAACCCGCCTTTTCGGCTGCCTCAACCATGGCAAAACCGATACGATCTTTTACACTTCCGGCCGGATTAAAGTATTCCAACTTGGCAATAATGGTTGCTTCGAGCTTATGAGCTTTGTTTAAATTCGATAACTCCAAAAGGGGAGTGTTGCCTATTAAATCTGTTAAACTTTTTGCTATTTTCGACATGGTTTCTATGTTTAAATTTTATGATACAAAGTTGTAACTTATTTAATATCTTCGAAATACCGTGTATGTGGTATATTTTATACCTAAATGTTGGTAGGGGGAAGATGGGCAAATTACAGATGTGGAAATGTGGAAATGTGAAGATGACAGATGGGCAAATGACAAATTACTGATGAGAAAATGTGGAAATTACTGATGACAAATGGTAGAGGTGCGAATAATTAATTTTATTTTAAAGTACTCATTTCAATTATTTATCGATATGGTTCGATGAAATTCAATAAATTTACGCCATTTAAATTTTCGAATTAATTATGAATATTACTAGAGAGCGCATTTATATCCAGCAATGGTTAGACCTTAAACCATACGAAAAACAAGTTCCTTCCGATATTTTTTATTTAAAACTGAGCAACGATGTTAAACAAGCCATTGTTACCAACGAGCTATTGTTTAAATTAGCTATGTATTTAGATAAGAAGCAAATAGACATTTTATCGTGCTTTCTTACATCGTACTTGGAAGATCTTATTTCCGAAACTAATATTTGGAATACGTTTGTAAAACAACACACCTTCCTTTACCATAAGCCTTTGCCATTTTATAATGTTGACGAGTATTACGAAGAAGAAATAAATGTGCAGGATATCTGTTTTTTAATTTGGTACTTTGTAAACACCTTTCAGCCAAATAAGTTAATTGCACCCTCTAACAATTTTATTGTTGAAATGGCCAACAACATATACGATGTTTTTGATAAAGCCTGGGACGATGCACCAGAAAACACTACATTAAAAACCTATTATACTTTCGGCGAAAATGAAACCGATTTTTATAAAGCCCGCAAATTTATCGCCACCATTTTATTTGAAACTTATTTGTTTTATCCCGATACTGCTTGTAAACTTTATGACGATGAAATGAATATAATCTCAAAAAATAAAGATAAAGAACATCTTAAATCGATTTTGAATGAAAACCACGACTCGACTATACATAAAGCACACACAAGGCTGTTAAGTTTAACAGGCAAAGAGTGGGCGTCGAAATTAATAGGCGAAAACCATCCATTATACGAGCACTTTCCGAACATGTCGAAGAAAATACAAGGGTATTTCCTTTACAAAGGGCAGAATGATGTTGATATTTTTATTGAACATATTGCATCGGGCAAAAAATTCAATTTAACCAAAAAATCGTTCGACCGTGCTAAAACATTAAAGGAAATCGACACTATTTTATTTATGGGAATTGTACTGTGGCGAGACGAATGGTGGTTCTCTGGAGTATATTTTTCAACAGATTTCAACGCCGATTTAATTTTGGATGAAAAAAATTCGTTAGAAAGCCGCATGGCAGTGAACATAATAGACCATCAAAGGAAGGAAGTAAATGATATATTGGAAAAACAGTTCGATGCATTTATGAGTTTTACAAATGGGCAACAAATTGTTTTCTTAGTACCTGATAAGTTAAACGAATTTATTAAAAACTTCACCGAACATTACAACGCTTCGTTGAAGCTGACGAAGAAAGTTCGTGAAGAAGCCCACCAACGTGCTAAAAACGATGGTTTTTTTGAAACTGAAGATAAGCTACTTAATGAAGTGTATGATTGCGAAAGTGCCTTAATATTTTTTAACCCTAAAAGTGGCGTTGAGATAGCTTTTCACGTTAACAGTGCATTTCCTTTACCAAATAATCCGTTTTTTAATAGTGATGAAACGGACGACCATATTATAAATTTACTATTATCCGAGGATTTGTCGAAAGAGTTGGTTATGTATTGTATAGATAACTGTAACGAGAAATTACCTTGTTTTAATGAAGTTATCGGGAAAATATACTTAAATAACATCGACTTTGTACTTCGGTTTTCAAAAGCTAGCAATTACTTCTCAAAACCTTCAATAACCTTGGCCGGATAATAAGTAATATGTATAAAATAAGCTCCTTCTGCGTTGCTAAGTATAACTTGAGCAATTAATATGATAATTATCTGAGTTTTATCAACCTCAGTTTTACTGAAAGCATGTTAAACAATGAAGCAACTTGGGTGTTTCTATGTGCATGTCGTATTTCAAATAAATACTGTGCGATGAGTAAGTTACTTTTAGCTTTAATATTAGTGAGCATTTCCATTTACGGATGTTCTCAAAATGGCAACAATATCAGTGAATTGAAGGTTAACACATTAAAAAACAACATGAAACTTCGAGACTTAACTACTGAGGAAGAACTTGTAATAATACACAAAGGCACCGAACGTCCTTTTACAGGAAAATATAACGGCACCTTCGCAGAAGGAATGTACGTTTGTAGGCAATGCGGTACTCCGTTATATAAATCTTCCGATAAGTTTAAATCGGAATGTGGATGGCCTAGTTTCGACGACGAAATTGCTGGAGCTGTTACTAAAACTATCGATGCCGACGGTAGAAGAACCGAAATTACTTGTGCACATTGTGGTGGTCATTTAGGGCATGTGTTTGTTGGCGAACAGCTTACTTCGAAAAACACCCGCCATTGCGTAAACTCGGTTTCGTTGGAGTTTATTCCAGCTTCTGAAGGTAATTCTAATACTGAAACCGCAATTTTTGCAGGTGGCTGCTTTTGGGGGGTAGAATATTACATGAAAAAGCTTGAAGGTGTTATTTCAACCGAAGTTGGATACATTGGCGGACATACAGATAACCCCACGTACAAGGAAGTGTGTTCGCATTCCACTGGGCATGCCGAGGCTATACGCGTTGTATTCGACCCATCTAAAACTTCGTTCGAAAGCGTGGCTATACTCTTCTTCGAAATACACGATCCCACCCAAATTAATCGTCAAGGACCCGATGTAGGCGACCAATACCGTTCGGAAGTATTTTATGTGAATGATAATCAGAAAAATATTGCAAATACGCTAATCAAATTATTGCAACAAAAAGGTATCAAAGTGGTAACCAATGTTACCAAGGCTACTACATTTTGGAAAGCGGAAGATTATCATCAGAATTATTACGAAAAAGAAGGGTCGTCGCCCTATTGCCACAAGTATGTAAAAAGGTTTTAAGACGTAGTTGCGTGAAAATACTAAATTAGGATAACACAAACAGTGAAATATTCGTATAATTACAACGTAATTAAATATTTTTAGCAATTTTAATGTACGTTTGTTGCAGCGTTAATTTATTTAACTGGCAGGCGAAACCTTTTTTAAAATAACAGATTATAAGCGTATTAGAGCGTATAATCGAATACTCAATGGAAAGGTTTCGCCTGTTGCAGTATATTACGGAAGGACACTAATTACTGATTAAAAACACATATTTTACTGATACTTAACTTTATACTATGACAATTAATCGCCGAAAATTTATTCAATCGTCACTATTAACAGGAGCTGGTTTGTTGGCAATGCCAATAAAATCGTTCAGTTACCCCAGTGCAACATCGCATATTGGAGTTCATCCGTTTATTCTTCAAAACCCCGATGCGGTATTTATTATGAAGACAAATGTTGATGTTAAAACCAATGCCGCAGCACTCAAATCGGCGGGTTTAAATTTTGGCAAATCGGTATTTGTTGGCACCAACAATGCCTCGGAAGGTTATCCTATTACGCACAAGGTAGTTATAAAACCAAACCTAACATGTCGAAATTCTGGTACTGCGGGCTATACCATCGAAAAGTCGATGGGTATTGTTACCGATGCCCATTTTGTTGAAGGTATTATTGAACGTATAAAGGAACTCGGCGTTGCAGCAAACCAATTTTACATTCGTGAAGTAAATTGCGCTTCCGATTTAGCCGATGGGGGATACGTTGATATGGCTGCTAGAACAGGGATTGACTGTCAAGCTATTGGAACACATGCTTTAGATTTACAACCCTCGCAAGTTGTGTGGAAAGATGTAACAAACGGCGTTTGGTTCAAAAAGATACCTTATTTATGGCCTGTAAATGCACCCGATACTTGGCTATTAAATATTTCGAAATTTAAAGCACACGGTATGGGAATGACGCTTTGTGCAAAAAACCTTCAGGGAACCATAGCCATGGATTATCAGGCACATTGTACTTCATACGGGGATATAATGCCTGGTGTTGATAAAGCTCATTTAGTTTCTGGAGCAAATACAACAATACAAAATAATTACGATAGGCACGTGGCTGATGGAATTCCACGATGGGATAGGCCCGATGATGGCGGGGGGCTTTGGATGGAAACATGGGCTAGTAGATGCCTCGATAATAATTCGGTTACTATGGCTGGTCTGCATATTATTGAAGGTGTTTATGGCAGAGATGGGAATTTTCTGACGGGTCCTCATTCCGGCACTATTGATGGCGGCGAGGCAAACGATTTCATGACAAACTTTATAATCTTTGGTAAAAACCAATTCCATGTCGATAATATTGGACATTACCTCGCAGGGCATGAACCTGGCAACTTTGGCTTGTTTCATTTAGCTAAGGAGCGCGGAATGGCCAAAACTGTAAACCCAAACAATATTCCACTTTTTAATTGGGATCCTGCAGCTTCGCTACCCGTTTCGGCTGAGCTTTCGAGCTTTACAAGAGAGTTTCCACTTGTTACCTATTACCTTCAGCGTGATTATGATGGGCAAACTGAGGAGAAATGGCACATGGTAAACGAATATTTCGATTATGGACCAGTTGATGTTAGGGAAACTATAGGCGAGTCGCACGATTTTTCTCTTCAACAGATATATCCAAATCCGATACAAACAAACACCAAAATAAATTTTACTATTCCACGAAATGGACATGTTTCGGTTGAAATTGTAAATAAAATGGGTCAAGTTATTGATGTGCTTGTTAATCAGGAATTAAATAGCGGCACACATACTGTAAATTGGAATGGAAGTAATTATCCTTCGGACTTATACATTTGCCGTATGCAGTTTGGTGGTTCGGCAGAAACGCGAAAAATGGTAGTCTTGCATTAACACATCGAAAAATTTAATTATAAATATTAAGCCACCGATGCACGAATAAGCTATTCATGCATCGGTGGCTTTTATGTAACTATCAATTAATTAGGGCTTATTTCATTTAAAATAACTTTTCCAAGCTATTCCATTGAAACTAACAACATCTCCATCGATTGCAAACCACACGGTATTATTACTATCAACTTTTATGTCGATAATGTTGGGGTTTGTAATGCCATCAACGGTTGTATAATTATTCCATTGCATAATCGATGTATCTAGCGACGATACACCTTGAGCCGTTCCGAACCAAAAAAGTCCATTTTTATCTTCAGCAATTGCTTGTACCCTATTGTTAATAAGCCCATTCGATACATTATATGATTTCCAAGTTTCCATCGGTTTTGTATCCCAAATTGCATGAAATGCTATCCCTTCGGGAGTTCCGTACCATTGACCATTTTTCTTATCAATATAAACCGACAAAATAGTATCTGAAGGTAGCCGAGTCCATTCTTGGGTGTAATACGATGCGCCCGAAATACCATCAACTTCGTCGAAAGTATATCGCCCAACACCTTTCCCGTTTGTACCAGTAAATACCCAACCTTCACCAGATACCCCCATTGTGTTAACAGGAGTTTTGCTAAAGCTAGAGAAAGTTCTACTATACCATGTATTATTTTTCAAAAGGCTCAACCCTTTAGGAGTAGCAAACCATTTGGCTTGTGCTGTATCAACAAGTAAAGCGGTAACCCAGTTGCTCAATAATTTGGGCGTGTTTGTTACATTATATTCTGTTATGGAATTTATAACATTATTTGAATAAGTAGCTTGATACAAACCTCTTGCTGTAACAATCCAAAGTTCCGAAACTCCATTATTGTTAACGCATAATATTTTATTTATTTCCCCAATTTCCTTATTTGTTAGTTTACTATACGATTTTAGCGAATCCCCCAAATAACTTATAACGCCAGTATCGGCAGCTACCCAAAGAGTTCCAGATTTATCAATATTAATGGACTTACCTGCTATAGCCATGAGCTTAACAGGTATCGAAGGCCCATCATTCGAATCGTCTTTACAAGAGTTTATAAAAGCCAATACTAGGAAGGAAATTAACCAAAAATAATGTAATTTCTTAAAAGTGTGCATATTAGTTTAGTTTAAAAGTGAATATGACTTTACAACGAATTATTCAAATTCGTAATTTTACTCCGTTTGGTGATAACCATTAACCAAACTCTTAAAGTTGGCTGCTGGCTTCGACCCAATAGTGCAGAAATATATGTGAATAATCATAAAAATTGAGCCAATGAAACCTGTACAAACGTGAACTAAATCGGTTAGCACAATGCCAGGAATTCCTAAAACCTTTTCGTAGATAATTTCAGGAAAGAGCATTGCATATCCGCTTATAATTATAAGAGGCACAATAATATACATAACACTTACGTAAGTAAATTTTTGTAACGGGTTAAATTTCCGTTTAATTGTTAAAGGAAAGGGAGGCATTTGATTTTTAAATATTCCTACGGTATAATATACAAATTGAACCCAAAGTCTTTTGAAAAAGCCCTTGAATTTAATTCTGTAATATTTTAAGTTTCCGGTAATAAAATTTGCCATAAAGTAGTATAAGTAACAAACCGACAATACAATACCACTAACATTATGTATGCTAACAGCATAATCGAACCGTATTTTAAACAGCCCATATTGCATGGATAAGCCAGTAATAATAAGTAACAAAAACATTAGCGCATTTGTTGCGTGCCAAATCCTTATCCATACGGGGTAATAATATATCTTTTGTGCCATGTTTTATTTTTTTAGTGTCGTTCGCAAAATAATGTGTATAGCTATGCCGCCAATTACAATTAAAAGAATTACAACGCTAGCCACGTTTAAGTAGTAATTACGGTTAGCGCCTATTACATACGATTTATTAAGAATGGCGGCATTAAAGTAGCCATTTCGGCTAATCTGCACGCGCGATTGGTATTTGTATAGTGTTTGTTTCAGCAGCGAGTTAGTAGAATGGCACTCAACGCACAATTTTACAGCCTTTGCTTTTGGCTGAATATTGTGAGCCACCAAAATACTATCGTTTACACGGGCATGGCACTCTATGCAACGAACATTCTGTAAATGTGCTTGTTGATTAGGCAGCCATTCATGTTTTTCAATAATATTCGGGTTACTTTTATTTAGTATCAAATTGTATTTATTGGCGTTTGCGTGGCAGCTAAGGCACATTGAGTTATCGTATTCAACCGTTGTTGCGTTTACTTTGTACGAATGGGCTTCGTGGCACATCCAGCAAGTAAAATTTTCGCTGTGTTTTGTTGCATGAACACTTTTCTGAAAATCTTCATCAATTAAATCAAATTTATATTTTTCGGCTATCGAGTCGCCGCTATGGCAATCTATACAACTGCCTATTTCCTCTAGAAGGGCTTTTTCGGAATGCGGGAATTTTTTAAACTCGATGGAGTGACAATTGGTACATTGAAATGATCGATGATTAGATTTCTTAAAAACAGTAGGATCAATCCTTCCATTAATGCTCATCATTTTACGATGAATTTTACCTGTTTCTGGGTTTTTTAAGCCATAATATATATTACCGTGGCATTGAATGCAAAATGCATTTCCTGTTAAAGAATCGGATTTACTTTTTTGAGCGTTAATTTCCGAAACTTGAGCAGGAACAAAGGAAATACCAATAATAGCAATGAAAAATGCAAGAAAAAATGCAATTGGACTGCATAAAAGCTTTTTTGGTAGCATATTTAGTTAATTAAATATTGTTAGCAGTCAAAAATAATGAAAAATGTTTAATTGTTTAGTTTTAAAGTTAACATATTGTCTTAAACAAAACTTATTTATCTTGCAAACGTTAACAAACACCTGATAAAGCGTGTTTAAGAAAATTAATAAAACATTACAATTGTTGAATTGACCTCGTGAATGATACATAACAAGATAACATCGAATTAATTAAGATTAATAATGCATAATTCCAAATACAATCTCATAGTAATTTTAGGTGCTACGGCTAGCGGTAAAACGAGCGTTGCGGCAAATTTGGCATCGAAAGTAGGTGGCGAAATTATTTCGGCCGATTCGCGACAGGTTTACCGAAACCTAAATTTAGGAACTGGCAAGGATTACAGCGATTATACAGTTAATGAAACCATTATACCCTATCACTTAATAGATATTGTTGAAGCAGGCAGCCAATACAACGTTTTCGAATTTCAGAAGGATTTTGTTAATGCATTCGCCGATATTAATAAACGTGGTAAGTTTCCTATTTTATGTGGTGGGTCGGGAATGTATATAGAGGCAGCAATTAAAGGTTACAGGCTTATTCAGGTGCCTATAAATCAAGTGCTTCGTAATATATTGGAACAGAAATCGCATAGCGAATTAATTTCAATTCTGGAACAATACAAAACCACTCACAACCGTAGCGATTTCGAGGATAAAACGCGCACTAAAAGAGCAATAGAAATTGCCGAATACTACACTAATCACGGCGAAACTGACAGCTATTATCCGAAAATACAACCGTTGCTTATTGGAATACGATACGACAGGTTTACACAACGACACCGAATTACCGAACGCCTTAAACAGCGGCTAGATGTGGGAATGATTGATGAGGTGAAAAGCCTAATAAAAGAAGGAGTTACTGCCGACCAATTAATTTATTACGGACTTGAGTATAAATTTATTACCGAGTATGTAACTGGTTTACTGTCGTATAATGAAATGTTTACGCTACTAAACACGGCTATTCACCAGTTTGCAAAGCGTCAATCAACGTGGTTTCGACGCATGGAAAGCCATGGAGCAAAAATTTGGTGGCTCGACGGATATGAAACTGTTGACGAAAAGGTGCAACGAGCCATTGAATTGATTACCAGCACAAAATAACATCTTTTAGAAACTTGGTTTTTTTATACCTTTGTCGACTAAAATATAAAGCAATCATGTTTATAGCTCGCGAAAAACTTAAAACCAACGTTGTTGAATACATTTTGTATATGTATCATATTGAAGATGTGATTCGTGCTAATAATTTTGAAGTGGAGAAGCTTGAAAGTAATGTAATATCGAAATATTCACTACCTGAAAAAGAGACCAATGAAGTTAGAACTTGGTATTCCGATTTAATTGCGCAGATGGATAGAGATGATGTTAAGGAGGTTGGTCACATAAAAGCAATACAAGAATTGATTCTCAATTTAAACGACCTTCATATACAATTAATTAATACACTGTCGGAAAGCATTTATTTAGAGCAATACCAAATAGCATCGCCAATAATTAAAGAGCTAAAAAATAAGATGATGCATGCCGAGCTTACCGAAATGGAAGTTTGTTTTAATGGCTTGTACGGCTTTATGTTGTTGAAAATGAAGGGTAATGCTATTACTCAGGAAACCACGGATGCTATATCGGTATTTAGTCAGCTACTTCGCTTATTATCAAAAAAATATCATAATTGAACAAACGGCTTAAAATAAACTAACAATTTATTTGTGAAACCTTTTGTTATATAACTTCCAATTACAATATTTTAGTAATTTGTAATAATTAAACCGACACTTTAGTTTGTATTTGTTTAATTTTTACTACAAATTATGACAGATAACCCGAAAGCATTTAACCGAAAAGCATATTTTGAAGTTGTTAAATATATGCCTTTAAAGGAAATAATTGTGATTACAGGTATGCGACGTACTGGAAAATCATGGTTACTAAAAATGATATATGATTCAATAAGCAGTACTAATAAATTGATGCTTGATATTGAAAACCCTTTAGATAAAGCCATTTTCGAAGAAAATGATTACAAAAACATAATAAAAAAATTTTTCGATTTGGGCATAAAATCTTCCGAAAAATGCTATATTTTTTTGGATGAAATACAGTCGTTCCCTGACATCGTAAAACCAATTAAATACCTTTACGATCATTTCGATATTAAATTTATTGTTACTGGATCGAGTAGCTTTTATTTAAAAAATTTGTTCCCCGAGTCGTTGGCAGGGCGAAAACTCGAAGTTGAATTATTTCCACTCGATTTCGATGAATTTCTATACTTCAAAGGGCAAATTTCAAATCTCGACTTTTCGTTCAAAAATATTCTCGAAATATCACCTAGCATTTTATTGTATGAAAAAAGAATTAAATGGTTCGACGAATACAACACTTATGGAGGTTTCCCGCAGGTAGTTTTGGCCGAAACAAACGAGATAAAAAAGGTTTATTTACGCGACATATTTAAATCGTATTTCCAAACCGACCTATTACAATTATCAAATATTAGAAACATTTCGCATTTGCGTAACCTTATTATTTTATTGGCGGCGCGTGTAGGTAATAAAGTAGATATTAGCAGGTTAGCATCCGAAATTGGCATAACGCGCGAAACTGTTTATAATTACATGGCTTTTCTATCGGGTTCGTATTTTTTTCATTTTGTTACTCGATATGGTAAAAATTCCGACAATGAGGTAAGCAGCACCAATAAGGTGTATATATGCGATAATGGTATTGCTAATGAACTAATAAGGCTTTCCGATGGTCAATTATTAGAAAATACGGTGTATTTAAATTTACGCAAATATGGTAAGACTCAGTATTATAGCGACAAGAATCAAAAAGAAATTGACTTTGTGCTGCCCGAACACCAATTATCGATTGAAGTTAAACGAAACGCTATTGAAACCGACGTAATTCGACTAAACAAATTTTCGGAAGCTATTGGAATAATCCATTCGCGCGTTGTAAGTTATAACAATTCAAGCAATAGCAACATTGTACCTGCATGCTTTATTTAGTACCAAACTGCTTACTGCTTATATACCGCGGTATCATTTCTGCTATGCCGACCGATATTTATACCAACTTAGGTTTGAAACACAGAATTCATTTAAGGTACTTATTATTAATAATTTCTAAATAAAATTATCCCTTACCCTGCATTATAAAGAATGTATCTAATTCCATTAATTGTACTATTTTTGATGATTTTAGTGGTTTATATTGTAAATAGCTGCATTTTTAGTTGTAGTGAACTCAAATAGTGTATTTTAATTGTGAATAATAGCCACTTAAAGTAAACTACAACTTACTTATTTTAAACACTTTATTCTTGCATAAAACTTTAACCAATTAATAATGAAAACAAAAAACTACTTATTTAAACCAACTGTTTTAGTTTTTTTTGCATTTTTTGCATTGTTTCAAATAAATGCTCAAATACATCAGCCGCTGCTGCAAATACCAGCTACAACAGCACCTCCGGTAATTGATGGAAAACTTAACGATGTAGCCTGGCAAAAAAGTGCTGAACTGTCGGAGTTTGTTAATTGGTCGCTCGATAGCTATGCGAAAGATTCGGTAACAGTATTTGTTTGTTACGATGCTAAAAATCTGTACGTTGCCTTTCGCAATTCCGATAAAAATGCAACGAGCCTAAGTAAAACAGTCGAGGCTAAACGACATAAAGATTCCTTTCAATGGGGCCGCGATTTTGATATGATAAGTGTTGACTATAAGGGTGTTTCGATACAGCTACAGGCCGACCCAAAAGAAACCGTAACCGACTTTAAAAATTGGAACATTGCTTTGAATGCAAACTGGCAATACGCTGCATCCATAAATACAAGCGACTGGACATCGGAATTTTCAATGCCATTAAGCGAATTTGGGTTGTCAGAATTGCCTGATAATAAGGAGATTTCCGTTAGTTTTCAACGGAGCTTTCCGGGCGGCGAGTCGTGCAATTGGAGTGGAAAATGCTCACTTACCAGCAAAACCAA
Organism: Bacteroidales bacterium; assembly: GCA_025361285.1. Lineage (GTDB taxonomy): Bacteria > Bacteroidota > Bacteroidia > Bacteroidales > JAAUTT01 > JAAUTT01. The sequence continues at coordinate 17,150 of JANYAP010000087.1, forward strand.
CGCAAATGTTCAGTATGGCCGATGGCTGGAACCGATTGCTGGCAAAAATAACATAGCATTTAAAGCCAATAATTTTGGCACCGAAAGTTTAAATGTTATTTGCGAACTCGAACTTACGCCTCTAAACGAGAAACCCGAATTTATTAACCAAGCAGGACAAGGACCGTCATCGAACTTTCAAATAAAAACCTCCTCGGAAACAGCTCGTTACAAAGCCAGTTATACTATTCCAGCCGGTGGGAAAATTGCTGAAAGTATTCCTTACGAACTAACGGTGGAAGGCAGTTATTTAGCCTCGGCAACGGTTAAACTATCCGATGGAACAATTCTAAGACGTAGTGTCGACTATTGGTTTACCATTGAACCCAATCGCAAAAAACTTAAGCTTTTAAAGAATCAAATTGGCGAATCAATTGCTGCGATGACACGGCTTTCAAACCCAGAAGTGAATAATCTGAAGATTGATGCTAATAATCTTCTATTAACCATTCAAAAGCTCGATAGTTATGCAGACACAGCTTGGAAAATAGATGAATGGAATGAACTTACAATGCAAGTTGATAAAACGGATAAACAGGTAGCGCGGCATCTTCATCAAGTTCGATGGTATGCTTTACATAACTGGAAAAATAGCGACGACTTTGGTGTTTCATTCACACATTCAATTTTGAAACTTCGAAAAGACGAAATGTTTCCACAACCAATTAACGACCATATAGATATATCGTTGGCACGAAACGAATATGAATCGTTTCAGTTAGCTATTCTGCCTTTTGGCAAGGATTTAAATCAAATATCATTGGAGGTTACAGATTTAACTGGTTCCGATGGAAGTGTAATTCCGAAAAGCAACATTTCATTATCGATGGTGGATTACAATTATATTGACTGGCAAGCCCAATATGTTACAGCTTACAAAGGTTGGCACCCCGATCCGCTTATTCCTTATAAAGTAGGTGGAAAAATTGACGGAAACGAACTTTGTCGCCCGGTATGGATTACGGTTTATGCGCCTTTAGGTACAAAATCGGGTAATTATTCGGGCACATTTACAATAAGTGCTGAAGGCATGAAAAAGGTTACTGCTAAGGTAAATTGCCAAGTTTGGGACTTCGATTTGCCTAAAGAAAGTAATTTAAAAACACATTCGTGGGATGTAATTGAAAACCTTGCCGATTTTTATAATCTTAAAGAATTTCCTGCCGACAAGTACTTGCAATTTTGCGATCTTCTGTTGAAAAACCGCTTTAACCCAGGTTCAGTAGGTGTTAATTTTGTTAGTCAAGTACCTAACAGCAAGGGCGAATACGATTTTTCGAAGGTCGAAAAGGTATTAAGTTATTGCCTCGAACGTGGGCTTTCGCGTTTCTCTATTATTCAAATGAAAAAGGGGTTTTATACTCCCGAGGAGGAAGTACTAACTTACAAATTTATAAGCGCTTACGCTAAATTTCTTCGCAAAAAAGGTTGGATTGACAAGGCGTTGGTTGAGCTTTGGGACGAACCCACCGATATTGAATGGCCTTACGTAAAAGACCGCGCCGAGAAAACTAAGAAAATTGACCCCGGATTACGCTTGCAACTGTTTGCCGAACGTGGCCCATACGACTTTTGGGACACTAACACTGATAAATACGGATTAAACAAGCTTGTTGATATTTGGTCGCCGGCAAATATTATCGAATCGCCCGAAACCCAAGCAAAAGGCGGAGAAATATGGACGTATTTTTGCACCTTGGCGCGCGACAACGCTCCTAATTTATATATCGATTGCCCTGCAATTTATCAGCGCAGCATAGCTTGGTACTGCTGGATGTATGGTGTTGATGGTTTTGAACATTGGGGCTGGAACTACTTTTGGCGAAATACCCAAAAAGGAATGCCGATGGATAAAAAATGGCCAAATGTTCCGTGGGATTCGCGCACATACCATTACTTTAACGGCGAAGGACAGCTACTATACCCAGGGCCCGATGGCGTACCTTATTCGTCAATTCGACTCGAAAACTTCCGCGATGGCATGGACGATTATGAATATCTTTTTAAACTACGCGAACTACTTTCGAAATACGATAATGATACAACAAACAGTGAATTAAACGATTACAGGCAATTATTAATTCCCGAAAATTATTTGCTGTATAAGTATCCACGGAAAATAAAGGTAACGCTCGAAAACACAATACGTTACCCTGAGCAACCTGAGCTTATTTTAAATACAAGAGAGAAAATTGCAAAGGCTATTGAAAAATTACAAAAGAAACAATTAAAGAAATGAAGAAATTAATAATCATCTCATTAGCACTAACAGTATTTAAGTGCCTACCGTTTGCGCAAAGCGTAAGTATCATTCCGTTACCAAATTACGTGGTTAATAAGGAAGGTATATTTACTATAAATTCGAAAACTACTATCGAATATAGTAGCCAAAACGACACAATTGCCAAAACGGCAAGCTACCTAAAAGCAGCTATTTCGGAGCAAAACGGTTTTACCCTTGAAGTTAAAAATTTCGATGCTAAATCATCCAACTGCATTGTTTTCAAGATACAAGCAATTGATTCTTTAGGAAAAGAAGGATATATACTGAAGGTTTTGCCAAAGCAAATTGAAATTATTGCAAACGCTCAGGCAGGCTTATTTTATGCAGTACAAAGCTTAATTCAGTTAATTCCTATTTCAAATACTCCTGTAAAGGAAATTGCAGTTAGCTGTGTTGAAATTACCGATTTTCCACGATTTAGTTACCGTGGAATGATGCACGATTGCAGCAGGCACTTTTTCTCAACAACCTTTCTTAAAAAGCTGCTCGACCATTTAGCACTTCATAAAATTAACACATTTCACTGGCATTTAACCGACGACCAAGGTTGGCGAATTGAAATAAAGCAATTCCCTGAGCTTACATCGGTTGCTGCATTTCGAAAAGGAACAATGGTAGAATCGGGTTTAAATAAGGCTCATGTATTTGATAATAAACGATATGGCGGATTTTATACCCAAACCGAAATTAAAGAAATAGTTAAATACGCCGCCGACAGGTTTATTACGGTAATTCCCGAAATTGAAATGCCAGGGCATGCTCGCGCAGCTATTGCCGCGTATCCTTGGTTAGGAAGCACCGATACGCTTACCGAAGTTGGCACCGTTTGGGGCGTTCATCCTTATCTTTACAACCCCTTCGACACAGCCTTTTATTTTCTCGAAAAGGTTCTTTCCGAAGTTTTTGAACTTTTCCCCAGCGAATATGTGCATATTGGTGGCGATGAGGCTGTTAAAACGCAGTGGATTGCAAATGCGAAAATTCAAGATAAAATTCGCGAACTTGGTCTTAAAAATGAAAACGAATTGCAAAGCTGGTTTATTAAGCGCATTCAACGATTTGCGCAATCGAAAGGCAAGAAAATTATAGGATGGGACGAAATTACTGAAGGCGGTGCGCCAAAAGATGCAGCAATAATGTACTGGCGAAGCGATACTAAACACCCTCTGGAAGAAGCTGTTAAAGGTAACCACCCTATTGTTGTTACTCCAAACAGTTATTTGTATCTCAGCTACCCACCATCGAGTGATGATAACGATACTAAACCGTGGAGCTTATCATTAAAAAGTGTTTACACTTTCGAACCAATTCCAGCATTTTGCACCAAAGAACAGGAAAAACTAATTATGGGAGCGCAGGCATGTGTTTGGACCGAATTTATTGCAACGCCCGAACTTGCCGAGGAAATGTTAAACCCTCGTTTTGCAGCCATGAGCGAAATTGTGTGGACAAAAAAAGAAAAGAAAAATTACAACGACTTCACCCTTCGGCTTAAAAACATGTATAGTATTTATAATAAACGAAATATAAAATATTTTAAAAAATGAAAAAAACTACTTTTTTTGTAAAAACAAGTTCATTATCAAGCTATAAAAGTTTGTTAAGAAGGGTTTTAGTATCGATAATTCTATTAAACAATTCGTTTTCGTTTACTTTCAGTCAGTCAAGTAAATCCGAAGAGTACAGATTCGAAACTATATCTGGCTCGGTTGACGGCTATATGGATGGCGATGTAAAACAGGCGCTTTTCCGTACTCCCGAGGGTATTACGGTTGACAGTAAAGGAAACATTTTTATTACCGAGTATTGGACTACCGTTGTAAGAAAAATATCGCACGATGGTATGGTTTCGGTGCTTGCTGGCATGGGCAATGAACCAGGAAGCCTAAACGGGGTGGGCAGTGAAGCCCGATTCAATAAACCTCATGGACTTGTGGTAGTTGGCGATTCGGTAATTTATGTTTGCGACATGAAATCGCATACCATACGGAAGGTAACATACGGTGGCGTGGTAACAACCTATGCAGGTGTTATGGATAAACAAGGTTCGGAAGATGGTTTCAGAACCAACGCAACATTTAACCAACCCGAAGCTATAGCAGTTAACTCAAAAGGCGAATTATTTGTTGCCGATTCGTATAATTTCACTATCCGAAAAATTGCATTAAATGGCGAGGTTACTACTTTTGCAGGTATAGCAGGAAAAGAAGGTTATGCCGATGGCAAAGGTAGTAAATCGTTATTTAATAAACCTTTAGGTATTGCAATTGATGGTAAGGATAATATTTACGTTGCCGATTCCGATTACGATGGAAAAGGTGGCAATAGCCTTATTCGTAAAATTTCGCCGAAAGGTTTTGTTTCCACATTTGCTGGCATTCCTATGAAGGCAGGGCATGTTGATGGTAAAACTAAAGATTCGCAATTCGATAGACCAGTCGGAATTACCGTTTCATCCGATGGTGTTATTTTTGTTGCTGACACTAAGGCCTGTTTAATTCGCAAAATTGATACAAACGGCAACGTTACTACTATTGGCGGCACTTATCTCGAATCGAAGTCGGTTGACGGTATTGGCGCAAATGCCCGTTTTGCCGACCCACAATCGATAGCTGTTGATAAAGACGGAAACCTCTATATTACTGATACTTTCGCTGGAAAAATAAGAAAAGGGGTAAAAATGAAAAAATGAAAAATCTGTTATTTGCATTAGTTATTGTATTGTGTGCGTGTTCAATACAAAGTGATAAGAATAAAACTACTACCATTGGAATGTTTACTCCACATGTTTTATTTCCTATTAAGTATAAAGGGAAAATTAAGAAGATAAACGAAAATATTTATTTAGCGAAAGAAAACAATGGTAAAGTTATTGTTGATCGACCTCTTACCAATAATGATCGAAAAAGTATTAACTGGAATCAGAAATTTGAAGCCTATTTTAATTACGAAGGATTGGTAACACATTGCACTATTTTTAATGATCAAAACCAAATTGTACAGACTTATCAAAACCAAATTATAAAAAGTAAAGTATTCACCTTGAATATACTAGAGAAGGATACTTTGAAAGAACACCTAAACTTTTTTTATGATAGTGAAGGATTTATCGACAAAATTGAATCCTTTGCCGCCCCATCTAATACCATGTTAGGGATAGAAGATTTTAGTACCGACAAAGAAGGTAATATTGTGAACACTGAATTTAGGGATACTTCAAACAAATTTGTTATGAAGTTCGACATGGCGATAGATAAATTAGGTAGGCGAACAGGGTTTAAACAATTCAATAATAAAAACATACAAATATTTGAGACTAATGTAGTTTACAACAAAAACGGGGTTATTGAAGCAAAAACCGAAATAAATGAATATGGCAGTAAAATTGTCTGGAAATACACATATACATACGACCAAAAAGGAAATTGGATTACATGCGTATCAAGTAATAATAACACCCACTTATTAATTACGCGTAATTACGAATATTTTTCCAATTAATGAAACATAATTTTCGAATAAACCCAATACAAATTTCAATTCTTAATGTTTAATTAACTAATATTTATATAATTATGAAAACTGTTTTTTTGCTTTTTACTTGTTCTACACTTATTATTGGTTTGTCATCGTGTAATAACAACAGTAAAGAAACGCTTAGTGCTGAGGATAATGCCGTTGAGATTAAAGTCGATTCCGTGCTTAGCAAAATGACTATTGAGGAAAAAGTTGGTCAAATGAACCAGTTTAGTGGAGATGGAGCAATTACAGGTGCTATAAAAGCCCAGCCCGACTTAATTGATGATATAAAAAATGGCAATGTAGGCTCGATGTTTAATATATTAGGCGCAGAAAATACTCGAGAAATTCAAAAGTTAAACATGAATAACAGTCGTTTAAAAATTCCTATAATATTTGGATTAGACGTTATTCACGGATATTCAACAATATTCCCAATTCCACTGGGCGAATCGGCAAGCTGGGATTTGGAAGCTATGGAAAAATCGGCTCGTATTGCAGCAATTGAGGCATCGGCGGGAGGTATTAACTGGACATTTGCTCCAATGGTTGATGTTGGTCGCGACCCACGTTGGGGGCGCGTTGCCGAAGGTGCTGGCGAAGACACTTATTTAGGTTCGCTTATTGCTGCGGCACGTGTTCGCGGTTTTCAAGGTAAAAGTTTGAAAGATGAAGAAAGCATTGTTGCATGTGCCAAACACTATGCCGCTTATGGCGCTGTTATGGGTGGTCGCGAATATAATACTGTCGATATTTCGGATCGTACCCTGCACGAAGTTCATCTGCCACCATTTAAAGCGTGCGTAGATGCGGGAGTTGGTACATTTATGACTGCCTTTAACGAGCTAAACGGTTCGCCTACAACAGGTAATTCCTATTTATTGAAAGATATTCTTAGAGAACAATGGGGCTTTCGCGGTTTTGTTGTTTCCGATTATAGCTCAATTTACGATATCATTAGTCATGGCGTAGCCAAGGATAGAGGCGAAGCTGCAACAATAGCCGCCAATGCTGGTAACGATATGGACATGGGGTCCGTACCTTATAAAGATTCGCTTGTAAGTATGGTAAAAGCAGGAAAAGTTAAAGAGTCCACCATCGATTTGGCTGTTC
>JANYAP010000088.1 GCA_025361285.1 Bacteroidales bacterium
ATCTCCTCATCTCCTCATCTCCTCATCTCCTCATCTCCTCATCTCCTCATCTCCTCATCTCCTCATCTCCACATCTCCTCATCTCCTCATCTCCACATCTCCTCATCTCCTCATTTTCACATTTAACCAATGAAACCATCAATCCCCAAAGGCACACGCGATTTTTCGCCAGCTGAAATGCAGCAACGAAATTTTATTTTCGACACGTTAAAAGCGGTTTTTCAATTGTTTGGATATCAGCAAATTGAGACTCCAGCCATGGAAAACCTATCTACATTGATGGGAAAGTACGGCGAAGAAGGTGATAAGTTATTATTTCGAATACTTAATTCGGGCGATTTTCTTTCGGATGTGTCTGCTGATAAGTATAATGAGCGAAATCTTGGACAATTGTCGTCGCTTATGTGCGAAAAGGGTTTGCGGTACGATTTAACCGTGCCTTTTGCTCGATACGTGGTGCAATATCGCAACGACATTACATTTCCGTTTAAACGATACCAAATACAGCCTGTTTGGCGCGCCGACCGTCCGCAGAAAGGGCGTTACCGCGAATTTTACCAGTGCGACGTTGATGTGGTGGGTAGCGTTTCGTTGTTAAGCGAAGTTGAACTAATTCAGATGATTGACGAAGGCTTTAAACGGCTAGGTGTTAGTGCGTTAATCAAACTTAACAATCGTAAAATACTTAGCGGAATAGCCGAAATAATTGGTCAACCCGATAAGATTATCGATATAACCGTGGCTATCGACAAGCTCGATAAGATTGGTATTGAAAAGGTTAAAGAAGAACTCCGAAACCGCGAAGTTACCGAGGAATCTATCATTAAGCTTCAACCTGTGTTCGACCTTTCGGGAACAAACACTGAAAAACTCGAAAAGCTAAAGAGCTGGATATCAGCATCTGAAATTGGATTAAAAGGAATAGAGGAACTTCAAACTATATTCGACTACCTTAAAGTGGTTTCGGTAAATACCGAGGTGGAACTCGATTTAACACTTGCTCGTGGATTAAACTATTACACAGGTGCAATTTTTGAAGTAAAAGCCAAAGATGTTGAAATTGGAAGTATTTGTGGTGGTGGACGTTACGATAATTTAACTGGTATTTTCGGCATGCCCGATGTTTCGGGTGTTGGCATCTCATTTGGTGCCGATCGCATTTTCGATGTACTAACTCAGTTAAATGCATTTCCGGTAAACGCCTCTAATTCAACACAAATATTATTTATAAATTTTGGTCGAAAAGAGGAGCTATATTGCTTACCTTTAGTTAATAAGCTGCACGATATTGGTATTAAAGCCGAGCTTTTTCATGGCGATGCCAAAATGAAAAAACAAATGGGCTATGCCGATGCAAAAAAAATACCATACGTGGCTTTGGTTGGTGCCGACGAGATGGTTTCGAACCTTATTTCGTTAAAAAACATGCAGAGTGGCGAGCAAACAAAGGTTAGTTTCAGTGAACTTGTTAAAATGTTGACTATCAGCATTATACAGGTGCTGTAATATAATAAGTCACGCAATTTAGTGTGTCATTCTGCCGTAGGTCGACACCGAGTTTACGAGCTCGCCGAAGGCAATCCATTAGTGTTGCTGTCATCCCGACGTAGGTCGGGATCTCAAACGAATGTTCGATAGTAATAATAGCTTACATGTATTGGATTCCGACCTACGTCGGAATGACATCTAATTTTAGGGATTACCTACGGCGATGGCTTCGCCGTTTAAATATTTAGAGGCGTCCAATTGTTAAAATGTATCGGGCGAAACTATCCATAAAATGTCGCTAACGCCTTTCTGTACATTACCAATTGCATTAAGAGATTTCGAGTCGAAATAAATGCTATCGCCTTGTTTAAGAATATATAAATTGCCAGCTAAGTTTATTTCAACAACGCCGTTTAGAATATGGCAAAATTCCTGAGCATGTCGTGTACTTTCGGTAAATCCGGTGCAATTTCCATTTACTTCTAACCGAATCATAAATGTCTCCATTTTTTGAATGGGACTGTAATGCGATAATAAATAAAGAGTGGCGCCTGTATCATTTTGCTTAACTAATTTGCGGTCGCCAAATTTTATAACTGGGTTTTCGACAATAGTTTCGTTTTCGCCAATTAGTGAACCTACTGAGGTAGTTAACGAATCGGCAATATTTTTTAAAGTATGTATTGATGGAAAAGCCTTACCGTTTTCAATTTGCGATAATAAGCTTGGACTAACACCCACAAGCTTTCCGAGGCTATTAAGCGAAAGGTTTATCATTTCACGACGCTTTTTTATCCTTTCTCCTAATTTTTGCATTTATTTTACTTTATTTATAAGGTTTTTATATACCTGCCTAAGTTTTTAAAGCCTAACAGTCTGTATTTATTTCGTTTATTTACTGATTGTTAACTATTAACATAGCATCGCCATAAACTCCGAACCGATATCCATCTTTGATAGCTAATTCGTAGGCTTTCATTACATTGTTATAACCGCCAAACGCTGTTGCTGCCATTATTAGAGGTGATAGTGGCATGTGAAAATTTGTAATTAACGATGTAGCGCAACCAAAGCTATAAGGAGGATAAATAAACTTATTTGTCCATCCCTCTATGGGTTGGAGCAAACCTTGAGTAGTTATAGAGCTTTCAATAGCTCGAAGTGAGCTTATGCCTACTGCGCATATTTGACCATTACTGAGTTTGGATTTATTAACAAGGGTGGCTGTTTTTTCGGGAATTTTATAGTACTCCGAATCGGACTTATGTTTAGCTAAGTTTCCAACATTAGGGGCTTGCGAGTTGCATATTCCTATATGCAACGTAATAAACCCTTTGTTAATGCCTATTATCTCCATACGTTTTAGAACCTCTCTGCTAAAATGAAGCCCAGCACTGGCAGCCAATATAGCTCCGTCTACTTTTGCAAATATTGTTTGAAAACGATCCTTATCTATTTGTTCGGGCTGACGCTTAAGTTCGACGGGAATAGGCATTTCGCCAAAGCTAAGTAAGCGTTGTTTAAACTTATCATTATCTCCGCTCGACAAAAAACGTATTATTCGCCCTTTCGAGGTTGTATTATCCAGTACGTCAGCTATAAGAACATCGGTTTCGCCAAACAATATTTTATTGCCGATACGTATTTTTCGGGCAGGCTCAATTATAACATCCCAAATTCTGTTTTCTTCGTCTATTTCCCTTAGAAGCAGCACTTCAACGGGGGCATTCGTCGATTCCTTATAACCTTTTAATTTTGCTGGGTAAACCTTCGTGTTATTGAATACAAAAGTGTCGTTTTCGGTAAAATAGTTTATAATTTCCTTAAAAAGAAGATGTTCTATATTTCCAGTTTTACCATCAACAACCATTAAACGCGATTCGTCGCGATTTTCGATTGGGTATTTTGCTATTAAACTCGACGGAAGCGAAAATTTGAAGTCGGATAATTTGAATGAATGACTTGAAGTTACCATTTATAACAATCTATTATCAATGTAATTACTTAATATAATGTACTTTAACTTTACATTCAGAATAAATAGAATATATACAATTTATTATATTGATAGAACCTTCTATTGCAATAGTTAAATAAAAGTTAAAAACATAAGCTGCAAAGTTAATATAATTAAATTTACTACCTACAAATAATATAAAAAGAATAATTAAAAAATAGTTAAATACTTAATTATGTTTTACATGAATAAAATAAATATCTGAAATTAGTATTAAGGAATATAAATGCAAATTGTTAATTATTGTTAATAAAAATTTCAAAAACCATTTAGTTCGCCTTCTTTTAACACGACTGTTAGTAATATGTATTAAATAAGCTGCTACTGCGTTGCTGCAAAAATTTTAAATTACTCACAAATCCATTTGTTTTTAATGGTGTTCGTGAACGCTTCGCTAAGTTCTCATATACTTCTGTAAGCTTCGGTTTAAAATTTTATCACGCCTTGTAGGAACATATTTTCCACACATTACTTATCTCTTTTTGGGGCGCCTTATTTCTTATTTCTTATTTCTTGTCTCTTGTCTCTTAGCTCTTAACTCTTGGTTCTTGCTTCTTGCGTTAAATATATATCATTTTTTTCTTGCACTATTCACAATTTTTTCTTAAATTTAAACTTAGTAATATGTATTAAATAAGCTCCTACTGCGTTGCTGCAAAAATTTTAAAT